>JAEULF010000392.1 GCA_016793965.1 Alphaproteobacteria bacterium
CGCATGCGGGATGACGACGGCGCCGTGCCTGTCGGCATGGAGCAAGTCGTTCGGCCGGACGATCATGCCGGCGACGCTCACCTCGCCCCGGATCGACGCCAGATGGACATGGGCATGCGAGGGCATGACCGAGCCGGCGAGGGCGAAGAAGCCGGGCGCCCACATGTCGAGATCGCGCACGCATCCGTCCGTGACGACGCCGAGGCACCCCAGGCCCTTGTGGATGGTCGACTGCACCTCGCCCCAGAAGGCGCCGAACCCTGCATCCGGCCCGTCGAGGTCCTGGATCACTGCGATGCTTGGCGCGGGTGCCTCCTCGATCGAGGCGTAATAGAGCGCGCGGAGCTCGCGCTGCGTCGCCTTCGACATGCCTGAGGGCTCGCGCGAGCGGATCGTCGCCGTTCGCGCATACCCGACGATCGGCTTGTGGTCGGGGAATGGGCAGACCAGCGGCTTCCTGTTGAAGCCGAGGGAGCGCCGCTCCGGCGACACGATCTCGAGTGCATTGCAGATGGTCGGCGTATCGAAGGCCGCGAGCGCGGCCAGGTCCCGTTTCGTCAGCGCTTGTGTCATGCGTCCCTCCCGTTCCGTCCGCTCGTCTAGCATGCAGCGCGGCCGGGCGACCATGCGCGCCGCACCCGGCCGGTCGGCAGCGGCCGCAGGTCACGGGCTCAGCGCCGACCTCGACAATCGGGCCCTGCTCCTGCAACGTCCCAGGCCGTTCTTCGCACGGGAGGCTGACTTGAGGACCTATAGCATCGGCGTCGTGCCGGGAGACGGCATCGGCAAGGAAGTCGTGCCGGAAGGCCTGCGCGTGCTCGACGCAGCCGCCCGGAGATTCGGCTTCAAGCTGGAGCTCGCGCACTATCCCTGGAGCTGCGAGACCTACAAGGAGACGGGCCGCATGATGCCGGCCGACGGTCTCGATAAGCTCGGGAGGCACGACGCGATCTTCCTCGGCGCCGTCGGCTATCCTGGCGTGCCGGACCACGTATCGCTCTGGGGCCTGCTGATCCCGATCCGGCGGCAGTTCAAGCAGTACGCCAATGTCCGCCCCGTGCGGCTGCTGCCGGGCCTCAAATCGCCGCTCGCCGGGCGCGGGCCGGCGGACATCGACATGCTGATCGTGCGCGAGAACAACGAAGGTGAGTACTCGGAGATCGGCGGCCGGCTCTACGCCGGCACGGACGCCGAGATGGCCATGCAGCAATCGGTGTTCACCCGCCGCGGCGTCGACCGCATCCTGCGCTATGCCTTCAACGCGGCGCGCGATCGGCCGAAGCGGCACGTGACGTCAGCGACGAAGTCGAACGGCATCATCCACACGATGCCATACTGGGACGAGCGGTTCGCCGCCGTCGGCGCCGAGTACCCGGACATCAAGCGCGACCAGTACCACATCGACATCCTGACCGCGCATTTCGTGCAGCATCCGGACTGGTTCGACGTGGTCGTCGGATCCAACTTGTTCGGCGACATCCTGTCCGACCTCGGGCCTGCGGTGGCGGGCTCGATCGGCGTCGCGGCATCGGGCAACATCAACCCGGAGAAGGAGGCGCCCTCGATGTTCGAGCCGGTGCACGGCTCCGCGCCTGACATCGCCGGCAGGGGCATAGCGAACCCGATCGCTCAAGTCTGCTCGGGCGCCATGATGCTGGAGCATCTGGGAGAGAAGGACGCGGCCGCTGCGATCCTCGGCGCCGTCGACCGCCTCCTGTCCGAAGGCGGGCCGCGCACGCGCGACATCGGCGGCCAGGCCGGGACCGTCGATGTGGGCAAGGCGCTCGCGGCGGCGATCTAGGGCGTGGCGGCCCGGTGGGGGAGGATGACATGAGGGCTCGGCTCTGGATCCCGGTTGTCGCTCTCGCAGTTTCGGGCTGCGCGGCAGGAGCGCAGGAGACCCAGCGGTCGGAGCGGCACGATTTCCGCGTCGTCTCGCTGGTCCGCGGGCTCGACCACCCCTGGGCGCTGGCTTTCCTGCCGGACGGCGGGATCCTGGTCACGGAGCGGCCGGGCCGGCTCCGTCTGGTCAGGAACGGCAGGCTGGACCCGCGACCGATCGCGGGCGTGCCGCCTGTCGCTTCACTCGGGCAGGGGGGGCTTCTCGACCTCACGCTGCATCCCGACTTCGCGCGCAATCGCCTGCTTTACTTCACCTATGCGGCGGCGGGGGACGGCGGAGCCAGCACCCGCGTGGCGCGAGCGCGCCTCGACGGGCATAGCTTGTCCGATGTCCAGGTGCTGTTCGACCAGCAGCCGAAGTCGTCAGGAGGGCTCCATTTCGGCTCGCGCATCAGGTTTCTGCCCGACGGGACGTTCATCGTCGTGCTCGGCGAGCGCTACCAACGCGATCGCGCCCAGGACTTGGGCGACCACAGGGGCAAGAGCATCCGCCTGACCGCCGACGGCACGGTGCCGCCCGACAACCCTTTCGTCGGCCGGGCCGGCGCCCGTCCGGAGATCTACACGCTCGGGAACCGCAACGCGCAGGGTCTGGCGATTCACCCGGCGACTGGCTTGCCTTGGCAGCATGAGCATGGGCCGCAGGGAGGCGACGAGATCAACATCCTGCGGCCGGGCCGCAACTACGGTTGGCCCGTGATCACGTTCGGCGAGGAATATGGCGGCGGCCGGATCGGCCGCGGGACGGCAGCACCGGAGTTCGAGCCGCCGCGCCATGTCTGGGTACCGTCGATCGCTCCATCTGGCATGAGCTTCTATGCCGGGAGCGCCTTCCCCGGCTGGAGGGGCAACCTCTTCGTGGGTGCCCTGCGCGATCGCATGCTTGTCCGCGTCGAGCTCGACGGCGAGCGCATCGTTCGCGAGGAGCGCCTGTTGCGCGGAGTTCTTGGCCGGATCCGCGATGTCAAGGAGGGCCCGGACGGGCTCGTATACCTGCTGACAGATGCGGCGGACGGCGTCCTGGCGCGGCTGGAGCCATAACCGCGGCGCGAGGGTCGGTATCGCGACCATGATCGCCTTTCCAGCGATTGACGCTAGGCCGGCCATTCCCATTCTCTAGACCGGCGCGAAAGAGCTATGGCGGCGCTCGATGCACCAACCGAGCAAGTCGACGGGCGGAGTGACGCGGCGCTTCGCCGCCGCGCTCGTCCTCGCTTGCCTGCTCGCGCCGGCGCCGGCGCTGGCGCAGGCAGAGCAGGGGGCCGACCCGAACCTCTACGCCTCGCAGAAGCATCCGTTCCGCGTCGTCTCCGTGGCCACGGGCCTGCGCCAGCCGATCGCCCTCGCATTCCCCGAGAGCGATTCCATTATCGTCGCGGAGCGCGGAGGCACGATCCGCGTCCTGCGGAAGGGGAAGCTGGATCCGGTCCCGCTCCAGGGACTGCCTGACATTGCCGTTGGCGGTCAGGGCGGCCTGCTCGACCTGTGCATCCATCCGCAATTCGAGCGCAACCATTGGGTCTACATCGCGTTCGCCGTTGCGGGCGACGGTGGCCTCGGGACGCGGATCGTGCGGGCGACGCTGTCGGACGGGCGCTTGCGCGATCACCTGACGGTTCTCGACCAAGCGCGCTCCCAGGGCGACCAGCGATTCGGCGGCCGAATGAGCTTCCTCCGCGACGAGACGCTGGTGGTGGCGCTCGGGGATCGAGGCCAGAGCGAGCGGGCCCAGGACCTGCTCGACCTCGCCGGCAAGACCGTGCGGATCTCTGACGACGGCAGCATCCCGGGCGACAACCCGTTCCTCGGCCGTCCCGGCGCGCGACCGGAGATCTATACGTTCGGCAACAGATCGGGTCGCGGCCTGGCGCTGCAGCCAGGCACGGGGCTCCTCTGGCAAAGCGAGCAGACACCCCGCGGCGGCGACGAGATCAATGTCCTGCATCCCGGCGACAACTACGGATGGCCGCGGATCAGCTACGGCATAGATGCCTCGGGTGTTCCGATCGGAACGGGGCGCATTCATCCGCGCATGAAGCAACCGCGGCACGTCTGGGCCGAGCAGGTCACGCCTGCCGGCATGGTGTTCTACGACGGCCAAGCCTTTCCCAATTGGGTCGGCGACCTGTTCGTCGGCACGATGGAGCAAGGAATGCTCGTGCGCCTGGGCATCCGCGGCAAGCGGGTGGTCGGCGAGGAGCGCCTTCTGCTCCGTGCGCTCGGACCGATTCCCGAGGTCGCTCTCGGCCCGGACGGGTACATCTACCTGCTGACCGACACGCGCGAAGGCCACCTGTTCCGACTGGAGCCCGCGAATTGACGATGGCGCGGAAGCTCGCGCGGTGGGCCGTCGGCCTCCGTCTCGATGACGTGCCGCCGGACGTTCGCCGCGTCGCCCGCCGCTCGATCCTGGACACCGTCGGCGTGACGCTCGTCGGCAGATCGCACGGCACCTTGGCCCGCTTGCGGTCCGTCGCAGCGCACCTGCACCCGATGCCGGCGGGCGACGGGCTGCGCAGTCGGGTCTCCGCGTCGGGCGCTGCGCTTGTGAACGCGACGGCCGCGCATGTCTACGACTTCGACGACACGAGCTATACGGGCGTCATGCATGGCTCGGCGCCCGTCTTCCCGGCGGCTTTGGCAGTCGCTCAGGATCGCGACATCGACGGTCGCCGGCTGCTGGAAGCCTTCATTGCGGGCGTCGAGATCACATACGCGGTCGCGCTCGCGTCGAGAGCGCGCCTCTACTACAAGGGCTGGTGGAGCACGGGGATTTTTGCCGTGCTCGGCGCGACGGTCGCTGCCGGCAAGTTGCTCGATCTCGATGCGGAGCGCATGACGGCCGCGATCGGCCTTGCCGCGGCGCAAGCGAACGGCGCGAAATCGATCTTCGGAACGGACGGCAAGTCCTATCTGTGCGGCCGTACGGCCCAGGCCGGCGTCGAGATCGCGCACGCGGCAGCGGGCGGCCTGACTGGGCCTGCCGACGCGTTCGAGAGCGCGCGTGGCTTCTTTGCTCTCCTCAACGACGGCCTGTGCGACCCCGGCGCCGTGGACGCGCTCGGGATCGCTTGGCGGCAGGTCGATCCCGGCATCATGTTCAAGAGCTACCCGATCTGCTCGGCGGCGCACGCAGCGGCGGAGCTGGCGCCGCGTCTCCTGCGGCAAGCGGGCCGGACCGTGGAGCGGGTCGCGCAAGTGACCGTCGACGTGCCGCCGCTCGTGGCGCTGAGCCTCGTCCATGCCGATCCGCGCACGGCGCAAGAGGCTCAGTTCTCCGCGCCGTTCGCGGCCGCTTGCGCGCTCCTGCACGGGGCAATCGGACCAGAGCACCTGGCTGCGCCGATCGTTGCCGATCCTGCCCTGCGCTCGCTGATGGCCAAGGTGGAGATGCGGGTGGACGAGTCGTTGGCGGCAGGTGACCTGGCGCGGCGATGCCCCGAAGGCTCTCGAGTCACGCTGCGCTTCGTCGATGGGGGCGAGGCGACCGAGTATCTCGGCAGCTTCGCGGGCATGCCGGACAACCCGATCGATGACCGGGCGATCGAGGCAAAGTTCCGCCATTGCGTCGGCCTATCGGAGGTGGGCGGAGACCTGTCCAGGGCGGATTGCCTGATCGACGCTCTCCGGAGCATCGAATCGGCGCGCCCGCGCGAGATCCTGCCGGAGCTGATGACGGCCTAGGCGCGCCGCGCGCCCGCGTCAGTCGATGCGGATCACCACGGCGGCGCGCCTGCCGATTGCGTCGATGGCGGCGATCTCCGCGAAGCCCGGTCCGTCGGGCTGCCAGAACGCGCGCTTGACCAGCTCGCGCGCGGCACGGGCGCCGCCAGCGAGGGCGAGCGGTTGCCCGTTCACCAGGAGCGTCAAGCTTCCCTGCCCGCCTTGCACCTTGATGGGAAGGACGCCCATCTGCCCGCCTTCCGAGAGGGCAATCCTGGCTCCGTCGGGCGGGAAGGCGATCGCGAGGGGGGCATCCGGATCGGGCTCCCATCCCGCCTGGCCGCGCAGCGCCAGCCGCCGCAAGGCGGCGGGCGGCTGAGCCTGGGCAAGCCCGCTGTCGAACCCGGACCGCGCTGCAGCCTGCGCCGAAGCGGCCGGCAGCGACCCGAAGATCTCGAACAGGATCGGTGCGGCCGCGCGTGCGCCGGTGACGCCGGGACGGGGCGTCCCGTCGGGCCGGCCGGTCCATACCCCGGCGACATGGCGGCCGTCGGTGCCGATGGCCCAAGCGTCGCGGAAGCCATAGGACGTTCCCGTCTTGTAGGCGATCCGGCGGCCGACGGCGCGAGACCAGCCGGCAGGCGGAGCGGAGTCCGCCAGGATGTCAATGACGGTGCGCGCTGCTTGCGCATCGAGGAGCTGCACGTCGCCGGGCGGGGCAGCGTCGCGGTCCCAAACGAGCGGACCTGCTCGGCCGCCGTCGGCAATGGCGACGAAGATCGTCACCAAGTCGCGCAGGCTGACGCCGACGCCGCCGAGGGCGTAGGCAAGGCCGGGCGGCACCTCGGGCCGTGGCTGGGCCAAGGCGATGCCGGCTGCCCTCAGGGAGGCGGCGAACGCGCCGGGACCGACGCGATCGAGCAGCGCCACGGCCGGCAGGTTGAGGGAGCGTATGAGGGCAAGCCGCGCCGTCACGGGACCGCTGTGCCCGAGGTCGAAATTCTCCGGGCGGTACCCGGCATAGCTCATCGGCAGGTCATCGATCACGGTCTGCGCGGCGGCGATCCCGTCCTGGAACGCCAGGCCGTAGATCATGGGCTTGAGCGCGGAACCGGGCGAGCGCTGCGCTGCCGTCAGGTCGACGGCGCCGGCTCGGCGCGCGTCGAACAGGTCGGGGCCGCCGACCGCAGCGACAACGGTGCGCTCCGGTATTGCGACCACCAGAGCTGCGATGCTCGCTGATTCCTCGATGCCGGCAGCCCTTCGGCGCAGCAGGTCCTCGACCTGCGCCTGGAGGTAGCCGTCGATCGGCGTGCGGACCACCCCGCCGGGCGGTGTCGCGCGCGCGAGGGATTCGGCGACGTGAGCCGCAAGGAGCGGCAACGCGACGCGTCCGGGCAGAGCCTCGCTCGCTGCAGCCGCCGCCTCGTCCGCCGACGCCAGCCCCACCGCGACGGCTCGAGCGAGGACCCTGTCGCGCAGCGCCTTCGCCGCATCGGGATGGCGATCGGGCCGCGCATGGGTCGGAGAGCGTGGCAAGGCGACCAGGAGGGCGGCTTCGGCGAGGCTGAGGCGCGCCGGTTCCTTGCCGAGGTAGGCGAGCGACGCGGCGCGCACGCCCTGCACGTTCCCGCCGAAAGGAGCCAGGGTGAGATAGGCGTCGAGAACGCCGGCGCTGCCCAGGCGCATGGTCAGCTGCAGCGCGCGGGCGCTCTCGATCAGCTTGGCGCCGAGCGTACGCGGCCGCGGCTCGATCAGGCGCGCGAGCTGCATGGCAAGCGTCGACGCGCCCGAGACCACGGTCCCGGTCGCGGCGAGCTGTGACGCGGCCCGGAGCGCTGCCAGCGGGTCGACGCCGGGATGGGAACCGAGCCGCTGGTCCTCGACGGCGCGCAGCAGGGCGATGTACCGTGGATCGACGGCTGCGGCCCGCGCGGGCAGTCGCCATGTCCCCTCGGCGACAGGGAATGCCCGGAGGAGCGCGCCGTCCCTATCCACGACCTGGGTCGACACCGTCCGCAGCGCAGCGAGATCGGGCGGGAAGACGTAGTCGAGCGACCAGGTCGCCGCCAGGCCGGCGCCAAGGCTCAGGAAGCCCCAGCGCGCGACGCGGCCGACGGCGATCGCCCGAAGTCCCTTCACTTGGCGACCACCGCGGCGCGACCGACTGCGCCGCGCGCCTGGAATGCGGGCCGGTACATGTCCTCGACGAACACGGCGGGGGCGCGGAACTCGCCCGGCGTGACAGCCCGCATCAGGTAGGCGAGCGTGAACTCCTCGCCGTCCCTGACCTCGATCGCGGCGACGAACCGGTCGTCGCGCAGGCTGCGCCAGGTGGTGGCCGTGCGCTCCGGCAGCCAGGAGAACTGCTCCGCCGAGCGGCCGGCGCCGATCGCGGCGTTCTCGAGCTCGAAGCCTGCCGGCAGCAGGTCGACGACGAGGGCCCGGATCTTCCCGCCCTGCTTCAGCTCGGCCTTGCCCCCGATGAGGCCGACGACCAGCGTTCCCTGCTCGACCTTCGATAGATCGATCGGCTCGCCTGTTGTCGTCAGCCATTGCCGCTCGATCGCGAAGCCGTTCCCCTCCGGCGGCAGATCGCCCTTGGGATAGCCCTCGGTCGTCACGACGTAGCGCGCGGGCGCCGTGCCGCGGTTCGCGAAAGCCAGGCTGCGGCCGAGGCGCTGCGCGTCGAGCGATAGGCTGAAGCTCTTGCCGGGATCTGAGACCGGCGCGCCGTCGATCGAGAGCTGCAACGGCTCGCGTCGGTCGAACAGCGCGCGCGCGGCCAGCAGGAGCCAGGTCTGCTCCTGCGTGCTCGTGTAGCGCGCCTGGGCGAACCTGGCGGACAACGTGTCGGCGGCCTTGAGCAGCGCTTCGGCCGGCACGGCCTTCGGGCTCTCGGCACCGAGCGCGATCACGGCAGCCATGTCGCGGAGATTCGAGCCGTAGGACGCGTAGAGGAACGGCTGCGACACGGCAGCCTCGCCGCGCACCGGCGCATCGCCGCCGCGCAGGACGTCGAGCCCGGCGGCCGCGAAGGCGCGCCGCGCGCGCGCGTCGTCGCCCACCGCGGCCAGGGCGGCACCGAGCTGGGCGCGCGCGAGGCGCGTCGGCATCTTCATGAGATGCGCGTCGGCGGCGGCACGCAGCGCCCCGGCGCCGATCTCGCTGTTGCGCGCGAGGACGTACCAGGCATACGCGCGTGCCGGCAGGATCTCCGCCGGGAACTCGCTGGCCGCAACGCTGTTGCGCAGCCAGGCGATGCCGCGCCCGAAGGCGAAGTTGTCGATCGAGCGGCCGGATTCCCGCGCGCGCGTCATGAAGTCGAGGACGAAGGCGGTCAGCCACTCCTCGCTCGGGCTCGCCGCGCTCCAGAGCCCGAAGCTGCCGTCGCTCCGCTGCATCGAGAGGACTCTGGCAAGCGCCGAGTCGACCCGCGAGGACAGAGCGGTCGAATCACCGGCCGCAATGCCCGCCTCGGCTGCCACGCTCGATAGGTAGAGGAGCGGCAGCGCGCGGCTCGTGGTCTGCTCGAGGCAGCCATAGGGATAGCGATCGAGCGCGCGCAAGAGCCCCTGCAGGTCGAGCGGCGGCACGTTGGACGCGGTGAGCTGCGTCCGCGCCCCCGGCGCGAAATCGGTCGCGATCTGGCCGTCCAGGCGCAGGGTCTGGCCGGCGTTGAGGCTGCCGACGAGCCGCCGGGTCAGCATCGGGTCGGCCGGGCGGACGCCGAGCTCGCGCGTCCGCTCGGCAACGAAGCCGCCCGGTCCGGCGAGCGACAGGACGATCCGAGCCACTCCCTGCTCTCGGGCCACGATCGTGAAGCGCTCGGCGCGCGCGCCGCTCTTCGGCTCGGGCAGGGACACGGTGCGCGTGGCCGCGCCCTCGATCGCGGCGGCACCCTCGATGCGCAGCGTCGCCGTCAAGGGGCCGGCCGGCAGCTCGAGGTTGTCGAGCGACAGCGTCGCCACGGACTTGTCGCCAGGAGCCATGAAGCGCGGCAGCGACAGGTCGGCGACGAGCGGGTCGCGCACAACGACGGTCGCTTCCGCGTGGCCCAGGCGCGCGTTATCGGCGGCCATCGCCATCAGGCGCAGGCGGCCCTCGAACTCCGGCACGTCGAAGCTGACCGTAGCGTGGCCTTGCGCGTCGACGGGCACCGGGCCGGCGAACAGCGCGACGGTGCGCGTCGAGCGCACGCTGGGCCCTGCCGCAGCATCCAGGCTGTCGCCGCCGGCGCGCACTTGCGCGGGGGTTCCCTCCCTGCCGTCGATCAGGCGGCCATAAAGGTCGCGGATGTCGGCGCCGAGCCGTCGCTTCGCGAAGACATGCATCTCCGGCGCCGGTGCCTGGAACTTCGTCAGTTGCAGGATGCCGTCATCGACGGCGGCCACGGTCACCGATGCGCCGGCTGCGGGCGACCCGTCGGCGCGCAGCACCTGCAGCGGCAGTGTCAGCCGCTCCTTCGGCCTGAGACCGGCAGGCGGCGCGAGCGTCACGGCGAGCACCCGCGGCGCGGTCTCGACCGGTAGCCAGGTCAGGCCGAGGGCTCGACCGGGACCGCGCGGCGCATCCGCGCCCGCCGGTCGCAGCGCCATCGCGACCACATAAGCGCCGAGCCCCCACGGCCCGAGCGTCAGGTCGCCGCGGGCGCCGGGAATCGTCATCTCGACGACCGTGCCGTCCTTCGGCACCGTGACCTGCCGGAGCGCATGGACGCGGTCGTTCATGACCGCGATCAAGGCCTCGCCCGCGAACGGCGGCGCGAGCCGGATGCGCGCGATGTCGCCTGGCTTGTACGCGGCCTTGTCGAGGCTCACGCCCATCTTGTCCGGTGTCGGGCTGCCTGACGCGGCGCCGGACCAGCCGACGGCAAAGCGCAGGCTTGTGGCGGCGCCGCCCTTGGCGTCGACGACCTCCAGCCGGTAGCTGCCCCATCCCGGCTGCACGCTGAATCGCGCCGGCGCCCCTGCGGTTGCGGCGACGGAGCCGGTGCGCGCGAGGACATCGCGCCTGGTCGCCTCCCAGCGCCAGTCGCCGTCGCGCCGGAACCAGACGTAGCTGTAGTGCTCCTCATAGAGCTCCCAGAGGAGGCCGGGCTGCGCGACGGGCTTGCCGGTCGCGTCGAGCGCCACGACGTCGAACGCAGCTGCGGCTCCGTCGGCGACCCGGCTGCCCGTGAAGGCCGGCTTGACCCCGATCGCGATCCCGGCGCCGCGCACCGGCAGGGCGAGAGCGGTGTTCACCGGACGGCCGCCCGGCTCGAACAGGCTCGGCGTGAGCGTGGCGCGCAGCGGGCGCGTCGTCTCCGGCAGCTTCGGCAAGGCGTAGCGAAGCGTCGTGCGCCCTTGGGAATCGGTCGGCGCGAGCTTCTGGCTGCTGCGCACCGGCTTGACCTCTTCCTGCGCCAAGCCAAAGGACCACCCTTCGAATCCGGCGAACGGGCTCGGATCGGCGTCGATCACGATCTCCGCTTCGCCGGCGAGTCCTGCCGCGGGCGCGCCGTACAGGAATCGCCCGGTCACCGCCACCTCGACCGGGCGCCCGAGCCCGATCGACGTCGCATCGGTCTTCGCCGCAAGCTCGAGGCGTGGCGGCACGAAATCCTCGACCAGCATGCCCAGCTCTGCGATCGGCTTGCCCGCCGGGTCGATGTGAGCGGCCAAAGACCATCGGCCGGTCTGGCTGTTGAGGTCGAAGGCGACATCGACGACCTGGAAGGACCCTGACGCGGCAGGGCGCACGATGCGCCGCGCCTCGACGCCGTCCGGCCGGAAGAGACGCAGCACCAGCGCTGTCGGCGGCGCGGCGTTCCCGGCGCCGTCGCGCAGCAGGAGCGTCACCTTGGCGGTCTCGCCTGGGCGCCACACGCCGCGCTCGCCGGTCATGAAGACGTCGACGGCCTCCGGCATCGGGCGGCCGCCGACGCCGCGATCGGACAGGTCGAATGCCGGCCCTGCGAGGTCCAGGAAGACATAGTCGCCGTCCTTGGTCGCTGCCGTGACGGCCAAGGGCGAGGAACCCGCCTTGCCGCGCAGCAGGCCCGGAGCGAAGCGCGCGATACCGGCGTCGTCGGTGGTCGCGGTGCCGAGCGGTTCGTTGACCCGCGACAGCAGCGTCAGCGCCACGCCCGGAAGCGGCTTTGCGTCGGCGAGGCCGCGCGCGGCGACGGTGAGCCCGTCGGCGCCCGTCATCGCGACGAGCCCGATGTCGGAGACGATCACCCACTGAGTCGCCTTGGCCTGCCAGCGCTCCTCGCTCGATTCGCCGGCCGGCTCGGCTACGAGCACGTAGATGCCGGGCTTGCGCTCGCCCATCATGGTCTCGATCGGAAGCGCCGAGACCGTAGCGTCGTTGCGTGCGCCCTTCGGCTCGGTCGTGCCGCTCCAGATCTCCACGGCGCTCTCGTTCAGCAGCTGGTCGAGCTGGTAGGGGGAGAGCTGGCGCATCAAGTTGCCGCGGGCGATCTCGCGCGCGAGGTTGCGGTCGTGGATGCGCGCGAGCCGAAGCGAAACCTTCGCGACGTTGACGGTGACCAGGGGAAGCCCGCGGCTTCCGATCTTCGGCAGGACGTAGGTGCCGCCGCGGAAGGAGACGGACGCCGCCCGATCGGGCACGGCGAGCGTTCCCGTCTCGGCCGCGACCGTAGCGACGCCGTGCGCCGACATCAGTCCAGGCTTCACTGTCACCGTGTAGCGCTGGCCGAACGTGACGCCGCTGACGCAGAGGCGGCTGCCCGAGACCTCGATGCCCGCATCGATCCTCGGCTCGACGGACAGGTAGTCGACAAGCGACGTCGGGGAGCGGCGCGCGAGGCGATCGTTGAGCGTGGCGCAGAGGCGAGGCGCCGGCCCATCGACGTCGGCCGCGAAGCCGGTCACCTTGAAGCCGATCTTCCGGTAGAGCGCGATCACGCGCTCCTGAAGGTCCGCGTTCGCGGCTCTCGCCATGCTGGACTCCAGCGCCTGCAAGGCAACCGTGAGTCGTCCGCGCATCTCCTCGACGCCGGAAAGGCGCGCCAGGGCTTCGGCGGCGACCTTGCTGTCGCGTGCGAACTGATAGGCGCCGAAGAGCGCGACCGATGCGCGCTCGAGGTCGGCGCTGCGGGCGGGACCGCTCTGCGCCGCGCGCTCAGCGCGCAGCTTGCCGAGGCCAAGCCAGGCATCGGCCTCGCCGGCCTCCCCCATATTGGCAAGCAGCGCGGCTTCGTAGGCAGCCTCGGCCACCGCCTGGGCCTGTGGCGTCGTCGCCGTTGCGGCGAGCCCCGAGGCCTCGCGCAGCTTCTCCCGCATCGCGCGGTCGTCCATCTCCACGCGCTTCAGCTTCTGCCGCTCGCGCCAGAAGGCCGACTGCAGCGATTGGTCGTCGAAGGGCTGGCCGGCGGCTTCGGCCTCTTCGTTCGTCTCCTCGTCGGACTGTGACCATCCCGGAGTCGGCAGGGAAATGCTCAGTACGGCGGCAAGAGCCGCGAGCACGGTCATCCGGACCGCCAAGGACGCTGTCATCGGGTCTTCTCCGAGGAAATCGACAAGAACGCTCGCCGAAGGCGGCGGAATTCACGCGATCCTAGTCCGACATGCTGCGCGTCCCAAGGCGGAGTTGTGCAGAATCCGTGCAGAAAGGTGCAAGCGGACGGCGGTCCCGCCGGCATCGCTCCGTAGACCGCGTGGGTTGCATGATTGTTGCAATGTCAGTCACCGGATAGCTTACGCTCCTGCAAGGCTGCGGCGCATGGGTGCATGGCCGGATGGCACGCAACGAGGTGCGAAGATGCAATGGTCATGGACCATCGGCCGGAAGATCCTGGCCTCTTTCGTCCTCTTCCTTCTTCCCATAGCGTTCCTGCTCTGGAGCTACATCGACACGAAGAGCGAGTTCATCGCGTTCGCGCAGAAGGAGCTTCAAGGGAGCGCTTATGTCGCGTCGATCCGCGATGCCCAGGTCGAGCTGCACAGGCTCGCGCGGGGCGGATCTCGGTCGCAGCTGGACGCGGCGCTCGATCGGATGGCCGCGTCCGAGAGGCTGCACGGCAAGGCGATGGGAAGCCGGGACGAAGCGGCGGCCGTGGCCGCCGCCGCGGCCCGCGTTCGGTCGGGCGCCGCGCAAGCGCAGCCCGAAGCCGCGGAAGCGCTGCGCGCCGCCTTGCGGGCCTTGCTCTCGAAGGTCGGCGACGAATCGAACCTGATCCTCGACCCGGATCTCGACAGCTACTACGTCATGGACATCGTCGTCCTCCGCCTGCCCGACCTGCTCGATCGCCTGCAGTCGCTGCAAGTTACCGTAGCGCGAGCGGCGGCGGGCCAGCAGTCGCCGGAAGGGCGCACGGCGGCGCTGATCGCCCTCGGCAACGAGCGTGGCCAGATCCAGGCGACGATCGACGGCCTGCTGGATTCCTTCGCAAAGGCGACGCGCGAGAGCGCCAACCCGGACGGAGCGATCAAGCGCGCGCTCGGCGCCGAGGCCGCGCGCCTGACTGACGCCCTGGCGGCGTTCCTGGGGCAAGCGGATGTCGCGATCCGAGCGCTCGACGCCGCGAAGCTGGCGGCGCCGACGCAGTCCGCGTTCGAGCTAGCAGCGCGCTTCAATATCGCCTCAGCGCGCGAACTTGACCGCCTGCTCGATGTCCGCATCGCCGGCTTCCGCCGCGACCTTGCGACGCGCCTCGCCGGGGCCCTCCTGCTCTTTGCGATGGCGGCGGGGATCGGCGCGCTGACGCTGATCCGGGGCATTGTCCGGCCGATGGCCGCGATCACGCAGGCGCTGAAGCGCCTCTCGGGCGGCGAGACGTCGGTGCTGGTGCCCGGCGCAGCGCGCGGCGACGAGCTCGGCGACATGGCGCGGGCAGCCGAGGTGTTCCGGGACAGCATGATCAAGAGCCGGGCACTGATGGAGGAGCAAGCTGCGGAGCAGCGGGCGCGCACCGAGCGGGCGGAGCGCGTGGCGCAGGCCTCGATTCGCTTCCAGCAGGCGATCACCACGGTCGGCAAGTCTCTGCAGGGCGCTTCCGGTCAGATCGGGCGCCTCGTCCAAGGCATGGCGACTCGCCAGGAGAAGGGCTCTTCGCGCTCCATTCGAGTGGCGGAAGCCGCCGTCAGCACATTGGCCAAGGCGAGCGACGTGTCCGGCGGCATCCAGGAGCTGACGGCCTCGATCAGCGAGATCGCGCGGCAGGTCACGAGCGCCACGCAGCGATCGAGCCAGGCCGTCCGCGAGGCCGAGACGGCCGGCAAGCAGGTGGCGTTGCTCGCCGACGCCGCGCGCGAGATCAGCCCGGCGGTGGACCTCATCAATGCCGTGGCGGAGCAGACCAACCTCCTGGCCCTCAATGCCACGATCGAGGCGGCGCGCGCAGGCGACGCCGGCAAGGGCTTCGCGGTGGTCGCGAGCGAGGTGAAGGTGCTGGCGGGGCAGTCGGCGAAGGCAACCGAGGAGATCCGCGGCCGCATCGAGAAGATCCTGCACGAGACGCAGGTCGCGGTCTCCGGCATGGACCATGTCCAGCACGCCATCGCGGACATCAGCGGGATCGCGACGGCCCTCGCCGCTGCGATCGAAGAGCAGACGGCCGCCGCACAGGACATCGCGCGCAGCGTCGAGATGGTGGCCGGCAACATGGGCGACGTCAGTGAGAGCATCGCGGACGTCTGCTACGCCGCGGTGACGACCAGCGCCGCCGTGCTCGAGGTCCTCTGGTCGTGCGAATCGATCGACAGCGCCGCCGTGGCGCTGGATCGCGAGGTGCAGGGCTTCGTCGCCGCCGTGCGCTGACTGCCGGCCTCGGCTAAGCTACTGGCGCCGGGTCCTGCGCCGCGAGGGCGCCTCGCTCCGCGCGCTTGAGCCTCACGCTCTCGCTCTTGAGCTGACCGCAGGCGGCGAGGATGTCGCGGCCGCGCGGCGTGCGGATCGGCGAGGGGTAGCCCGCGTCCATGACGACCTGGGCGAAGCGGTCGATGGACGCCGGCGACGAGCACTCGAACGGCGCTCCGGGCCAGGCATTGAACGGGATCAGGTTCACCTTGGCCGGCACGTTCGCGATCAGCTGCACGAGCGCCTTGGCGTCGGCTGGGCTGTCGTTGACATCCTTCAGCATCACGTACTCGAAGGTGATGCGCCGGGCGTTGTTGACGCCGGGATAGTCGCGGCAAGCGGCCATCAGCTCGGCGATGGGGTACTTCTTGTTCAGGGGCACGATGACGTCGCGAAGCTCGTCCGTGACGGCGTGCAAGCTGACCGCGAGGTTGACGCCGAGCTCCTCGCCGCAGCGCTTGATCATGGGCACCACGCCGGCCGTCGAGAGAGTGATCTTGCGCCGCGACAGGGAGATCCCGTCATTGTCGAGGAAGATGCGCAGCGCCTTCGCGACGTTGTCGTAGTTGTACAGCGGCTCGCCCATGCCCATCATCACGACGTTGGTGACGGCGCGGTCCTCGCGCGCCGACGGCCAGTCGCCGAGCGCGTCGCGCGCCAGCATCAGCTGCCCGACGATCTCGGCGGCGCCGAGGTTGCGCACCAGGCGCTGCGTGCCGGTGTGGCAGAACTTGCAGGTGAGGGTGCAGCCGACCTGCGAAGAGACGCAGAGCGTGCCGCGGTCGGCTTCCGGGATGTGAACGCTCTCGACCTCCTGGCCGTCCGGAAAGCGGACAAGCCATTTGGCAGTCCCGTCGATCGAGCGCATGTCGCGCGCGACCTCGGGGCGGCCGACGACGAAGCCCTCCGACAACTTGGCGCGCAGGCTCTTGGCCAGGTCCGTCATGGAATCGAAGCGCGTCTCGCCGCGCCCGTAGATCCATTGCCAGAGCTGGCGAGCGCGGAAAGCGGGCTCGCCCATCGTCGCCAAGGTCTCGGTCAGCTCGTCGCGCGAGAGACCGACGAGGGCGCGGCGCGCGCCGCCGCCGAGCGCCGGCACTGGCGGCGCGAACTGGTCGGCATGTTGCTGCTGGCTCATGGCGCCCTCAAGCCGTCCCAGGGCCAAGCGCCGGATCTAGGCGCGCGAGCGACCCGTCCGGCTCAGACCGGCAATATGGGGCGGCTCGCCCATGGCCGCCAGCCTTCGCCGCCGTGCCGCTGTCGATCGGCGCTGCCGCCTGCTCAGCGCCGGCAGAGCTGGCTCATCTTCTGGTAGCCCTCGGCGAAGCCCTTCAAGGCGTAAGTGTCGGTGGTCTCGGCGCCGGATCGCGACATGCCCTTGACGGTCAAGGTCTGGCCCCCGCGCATGGCGGCCACGATGTCGGCGTCGTCCTTGGGCGTCTTGGCCCAGGACGCCTCGCGATCCGTGAACAATGTGAAGGACTTGGCGCCGACGCTCATGCGCGACTCCGACTTCTCCTTGTAGGGATAGCCGGCCATGACGCTGACCTCGTCGAAGCGCTTCTCGGCCGGCCGGTGGGTCACCTGTAGGGCGACCTGGCCACGTTGGCGACCTTCCGCCCCAGCCTTCTTGGTCGGCTCGGCGAACAGGAAGCATCCGCGCTTGCCGCCCTCCACGAAGGTGAACAGCTTCCAAGTCTCGAACGTGCCCGCGCTCTCCGGGCCTCCCTGCTTTGCGGCCTGCGCCTGTGCCGCCGGTGCGGCGGCGAGAAGCATGAGGACGACGGTCAAGCACGGCGCCAGCATGCGCATGGCGGAACTCCTTCGGTTGCGCGGGCTCCCGAGTTGCCTGACGGCGCCCCGGGCGGTGCTGCGCGCCCTAATTACCGAATGGCTGCACCCGCGCGCAATCGCCCCCTGCATTTGCGGACCGTGATCCGACCGGCCAGGACCTGCGTAACCCCTGGAGAAAGGGATGTGCATGCTCTGCGCCATGGAAGCTTCCGCTCGCACCACCGTTTCGCGGCGGCTTGCCCGTTCATCCGCCCTCGCCCACCATGGACGGATGACGCAGCAGGCATCGCCGACTGGGGGACGCGTGCCCGACGAGCTTGATTCGCTGATCCAGGCCGTCGGGCGGAACCAGGACAAGCAGGCGTTCCGCCGCCTTTTCGAGCACTTCGCGCCGCGCGTGAAGGCATACCTGATTCGCATGGGCTCGGATCCTGCCCAAGCGGAGGACCTGATGCAGGAAGCGATGCTCATGGTCTGGCGCCGATCCGAGAGCTTTGACCCGTCCCAGGCCGGAGCCTCGACATGGATCTTCACGATCGCGCGCAACAAGCGCATCGATTCGCTCCGGCGCGAGCGTCGCGCGGAGCTCGACCCTGAGGACCCGTCCTTGGTTCCGGCGGCGCCCGCGAGCGCCGACTCGGTCATCAGCGCCCAGGAGCGTGCCGGGCAATTGCGGATTGCGATAGCGGCCCTTCCCGGCGAGCAGGCAAGGCTCCTCCAGCTCGCGTTCTACGAGGACAAGACCCATAGCGAGATCGCCGCTGACGAGCGATTGCCGCTGGGCACCGTGAAGTCGCGGTTGCGGCTCGCTCTGGGTCGCCTGCGCAAGCACGTTGAGGACGAACGATGACGCGCCATCACCCCGACCAAGCAATGCTGCTGGACTATGCGTCCGGCGCTGCCTCGGAGGCTGAGTCCCTTCTCGTGGCAACTCACCTCACCTACTGCCCCCGCTGTCGCAGCGAGGTGGACGAGCTGGAATGCCTTGGCGGAACCTTGCTCGACTCCATAGAGCCGTCGCTTCCCGCTCCGTCCTCCTGCGACGAGGTGCTCGACCGACTCGGGCGCGAGCCGCGTCCAACGAGCCGTCCGGTTCCGCCACAGGTCCTGCCGCAGTTCCAAGGCTTGCCGCGGCCGATCCAAAGGCTGCTCGCCGCGTCAGACCGCGTGCCGGCTTGGCGCAGGGTCATGGCTGGGCTCGACGTGCTCGACCTGCCGGCGCGGCCGCCGGAAGGGGCCGGGTCGATGGTCCGCTTGATGCGCTTGCAGCCCGGCGTCGCCGTGCCGCAGCACACGCACCGGGGCGAGGAGTTCACGCTCGTCCTCGCGGGCGGCTTCAGCGACGATACGGGCCACTATCAGGTCGGCGATATTGCCTCTTGCGACGGTTCTATTTCGCACAGGCCGGCCGCGGACCTTGGGGAGCCATGCGTCTCCCTGGTCGTTACGACAGGTCCGGTCCGGCTCGCGAGCCCGATCGGCCGCCTGGCGAGCCTCTTCGTGCGCGTCTGACGCAAGCCCGGTGCTAAGCGCGTGACAGCCCTTGTGCAGGGCGATCGCGACATGCAGCCGATCACGGCCTGTCCCAGGGGCCGTTCAGCCGCCTGCTGGAATAGCTCTGACTGAGCATCGTGGCCGACCGGGAGCGACGACCGAGGCCATGCCTCATCTAGTCAAACGCCTGTCAGGCGATTAAGGTTAATTATTAACCTTAACTGACCAGCGCTGCGGCCTCGTATCAAGCGCGAGCGTGGGTTGGTTAACGCCAAACCTTGCGATCCATCGGGATGGGACGGCGTGGAGTCGACGGAACTGGGGATCGGCATCAGGTCGGGCATCGCCGAGCGCGCGCAGCGCGCACGCGCGCACCTCGCCGGGATGCTCGAACGCGGGCTTCTGCGCTTGGATCCCAGGCGTCCGGAACAGCCGGCGGGGGAAGCGATCCGCGCTGCCGTATTGCCCGGCACCCTTGATGCCGGGCAGCGGCCGGACAGCAGCGGCGCGAGCACCGGTCGGACCGTTCTCGGCAACGAGCTTGCGGCGCGGCTGGCGAGAGCAGTCGAGCCGCAGGCTCAGGAACCAGCGCCGATCTGCACGGTGCAGCATGGCGGCCGCGCCGTGCCTGTGCATGCGAAGCGACATGAACGCGCCAGGCGGATCATCCTTCGAGTCGACGCGGCTCGGGATCGCGTAGAGCTGGTGTTGCCGATGCGCTCCAGCATGCGCAGCGGGATGACGTTCCTCCAGAGCAAGCAGGATTGGCTGGCGGAGCGCTTGGCCGAGATCCCCGCGCGCGTGCCCCTGGCCGATGGCGCCCTGGTGCCCGTCCGCGGCCAGCAGCACGCGATCCGGCACCGCGCGGGCACCCAGGGCGGGGCATGGATCCAGCCGGCCGGCGCGGAAGGAATGCCGGAGATTCATGTTGCCGGGCGCGACGAGCATGTCGCGCGCCGCGTCATCGACCTGCTGCGCGTCGAGGCCCGTCGCGACCTGGTCGCGCGCACGCGCGATACCGCAGCCAAGCTTGGACGCAACATGCCGCGCGTGACGCTGCGCGACACGGTGTCGCGCTGGGGCAGCTGCTCGCGCAGCGCAGGCATCGCCTATTGCTGGCGGCTGATCATGATGCCGGATTTCGTGCGCGACTATGTCGTCGCGCATGAGGTCGGCCATCTCGACGAGCTCAATCATTCGTCCCGGTTCTGGGCGATCGTGGACCGCCTCACGCCGCATCGTGCCGCGGCTTGCGCCTGGCTGCAGGAGCATGGCACGTCAGTCCACCGCTACGGCTGACGCCTGGCCGCGACGGCGAGACATCCGGCCGGCCCCTGCCGTCCGCCTCATCCTAGGTGATTGATGCAGAACGAGCCGTCCGGGGCGCCCGATGCGCCGCGCGCTGCGCCGGAGCGGACGCCGCTCTCCCTGTCCGTCGTCCTGACCGCCTGCGTCGCGTTCGGGCCGATCTCCACGGATCTCTACTTGCCCTCGCTGCCCGCGCTTACCAAGCATTTCGGCGCAGATGCGGCATCGGGCCAGCTCACGCTGAGCGTCTTCCTCGCCGGATTCGCGTCCGGCATGTTGGTCTATGGGCCGCTCGCCGACCGATTCGGGCGGCGGCCGGTGCTCATCGGCGGGATCGCGGTCTACATCCTCGCATCGATCGCTTGCGCCCTGGCGCCGTCGATGGAGCTCCTCATCGCAGCGCGCTTCTTCCAGGCCATCGGCGCCTGCAGCGGGCCGGTCTGCGCGCGCGCGATGGTGCGCGACCTTTTCGCGCGCGAGCGCGCGGCCCAGGTATTCGCTTACATGGCGACCGCCATGGGCTTGGCGCCGGCCATCGGACCGGTGATCGGCGCCCAGCTCGAGGTGCTGCTCGGCTGGCGCGCTAACTTCTGGGTCCTGGTCGCATTCGGAGTCTGCATCCTGGCGGCAACTCTCGCCGTGCTGCCAGAGACGAACCGTCACAAGAACCCGCAAGCGACGCGCCTGGTGCCGCTTGTCACGACCTATGCGGGCCTGCTGCGCCACCGCGACTTCGTGACCTTCACCGCGATCATGTCGCTCTGCTATGCCGTGATCTTCTCGTGGATCTCCGGCTCGTCCTTCGTCCTCATCGACCTTGCCCAGGTGTCGCCGCAGGTCTACGGCCTCGCATTCGCGCTCATGGTCGTTGGCTACATGTCCGGGACCTTCACGGCGAGCCGCATCACCAGGCGCTTCGGCATCGAGGGCATGATCCGGATCGGCACCGCCGTCGCGACGCTGGCCGGGGCAGCCATGCTCGCCATCAACATCCTCGCGCCGCCGAGCTTCGTCGGCCTGGCAGTGCCCGTCGCCGTCGCGACCTTCGGTGTCGGCTTCGTGATGCCGAACGCGCAGGCGGCGGCCATCGCGCCCTTTCCACGGGCCGCCGGAGCCGCGTCGGCCATGCTCGGCTTCATGCAGATGGCCTTCGGCGCCGCGGTCGGCATCGCTATCGGGCACGGGCTGGGCGACAGCGCGCTACCGATGGTTGCAGCGATCCAGGCCGCGTCCGCTTGCGCCTTCTTGATCGCGCTGTCGCTGCGGCGTCCCGCCAGCGGCGCCGGTTGAAGCTCAAGGGCGGAAGGTGACGGGCAGGCGCGTCAGCCCGCGCAGCACCAGGCTGTCGTTCCACGGCGGGTGGGGGTCCGCGAGGACGAGCGCGCCGAGCCCGCGCAACAGTGCCGGGAACGCGATCCGGGCCTCGAGCCTGGCGAGCGGGGCGCCGATGCAGAAATGGATGCCGTAGCCGAACGCGACGTGTCTGGCGTCAGCTTGGCCGCGCGGGAAGCGGCCGATGTCGAGCTTGTCGGGCGCGTCGAACACGGCTGGGTCGCGGTTCGCCGCGTGGATCATGGCGAAGACGCGGTCGCCTTTTCGCAGCGCGCGGCCGCCGATGTCGAGCGGCTGCTGCACGACGCGCGTCATGGCGCCGATCGGCCCGTCGTAGCGGAGCAGCTCCTCGACTGCCGGCTCGGCGAGGTCCGGCTCCTCGGCGAGGCGCGCCAGCTCCTCCGGTCTGCGTAGCAGCGCCAGCATGCCGTTGGCGATCAGGCTCGTCGTCGTCTCGTGGCCGGCAAACAGCAGCAGCACGGCCGTGGCCTGCAGCTCCGCGCCGTCGAGCCGGTCGCCTGTGTCCTCGGCGGCGATCAGGTCGTCGATGATGGCACGGCGCTCCGGCGGCGGCGGCGTGCTCCGGCGCCGCGCGATGATCTCGCGGAAGTAGTCCTGCATCGCCACGGTGCCGGCCTGCGCCTTCGCGCGCTTGTCCGGCGTCGCTTGCGCGCTGCCGACGAAGGCCGCGATGTCGTCCGACCAAGCCTTGAAACGGTCGAGGTCCTCGTCGGGTACTCCGAGCATGCCTGCGATGACGGTGGCCGGGAGCGGGTACGCGAAGGAGGCGACCAGGTCGATCGTGCCTCCCGCGGGATGGGCTCGCCTGATGTCGTCGATGAGGCGTGCGACGATCCGCTCGACCCGCGGCGCCATGGTCTCGATGGCGCGGCTGGTGAATGCCTTGTTGGCGAGCCCGCGCAACCGCGTGTGCACCGGCGGGTCGACGAAGACCATCCATCGCTCGAGCATCGACCGCAGGTCGATGGCGCCGGCGCGCTCCTCCGTCGACAGGTGCTCGAAGAAGGGCGTGATGCGGTTGGCGGAGAGGCGCGGATCCCTGAGCGCGTCCCGCACGTGATCGTGGCGCGTCAGGACCCAGCCGCCGAGGGGCTTCGACCAGTGCACGGGGTCGCTCTCGCGCAGCGCGGCGAGGCCGGGATAGGGATCGGCGCGCTGGGCGGGGTCGCGCGGATCGAAGATCGGGTCGCGCGGCATGTGCGTCCTCCTCGGTCCATCGTCGTCGGTCGGGAGCCTCGGCCATGGCGCTCTCTCTCGGCCTTAGCGTCCCGTTGAGGGATGGCTGCTAGCGTCGGTCGCGATCAGGACGATCCTCGGCAAGGTCAGGACGACCCGTCGCCCCGGTTCCAGGAGGAGCCGGGGCGCGCGCCGCTTGTCTCAGGCCTTTCCCGCGTAGCCGATCGACTGCAGCGACTCCTTGATCTCGCCGAGGATCGCCGGGTCGTCGATCGTGGCAGGCATCTTGTAGGACTCGCTGTCCGCGATCTTCTGCATGGTGCCGCGCAGGATCTTGCCGGAGCGCGTCTTCGGCAGGCGCTTGACGACGATCGCGGACTTGAAGGCTGCTACCGGCCCAATGCGGTCGCGCACCATCTTCACCACTTCCTCGACGATCTCGCCGTAGGGCCGGTTGACGCCGGCCTTGAGGCAGAGGAAGCCGAGCGGCAGCTGCCCCTTCAACTGGTCGGCGACGCCGATCACCGCGCACTCCGCGACATCGGGGTGGGACGCCAGCACTTCCTCCATCGCGCCCGTCGACAAGCGGTGGCCGGCGACGTTGATGATGTCGTCCGTGCGCGTCATGACGTGGACGTAGCCGTCCGCGTCGACGAAGCCGGCATCGCCCGTCTTGTAGTGGCCGGGGAACTCCGCGAGATAGGCCTGACGGAACCGGTCCTCGGCGTTCCAGAGCGTCGGGAACGTGCCCGGCGGCAGCGGCAGCTTGGCCACCAGCGCCCCGATGTCGCCCGGCTTCCTGACCTCGTCGCCATGCGCGTCGAGGACGCGAATGTCCCAGCCGGCCATCGGCTTCGCCGTCGATCCCGGCTTCGGCTTGAAGTGCTCGATGCCGAGCGGGTTGGCGCAGATCGGCCAGCCGGTCTCCGTCTGCCACCAGTGATCGACGACAGGGACCTTCAGGATGCGCTCCGCCCACGTGAAGGTATCGGGATCGCAGCGCTCTCCGGCCAGGAACAGCGCCCTGAAGCGCTGCATGTCATAGCGCTTGAGGTGCTTGGCCTCCGGGTCCTCGCGCTTGATGGCGCGGAACGCCGTGGGAGCGGTGAACATCGTCGAGCAGCGATGCTCGGAGATCACGCGCCAGAAGGCGCCGGGATCCGGCGTTCCGACGGGCTTCCCCTCGTAGACGATGGTGGTGCAGCCGTGCAGGAGCGGAGCATAGACGATGTACGAATGCCCGACCACCCAGCCGACGTCCGAGGCGGCCCAGTACACCTCGCCGGGCTGCACGCCATAGACGTTCGGCATCGTCCATTTCAGCGCCACGGCATGGCCGCCGTTGTCGCGCACGATGCCCTTCGGCTGGCCTGTCGTGCCGCTGGTGTACAGGATGTAGAGCGGGTCGGTGGCGGCCACAGGCACGCAATCGGCAGGCTTGGCCATGCCGACGGCCTCGTCCCAATCGTGGTCGCGGCCCTTGACGAGCGTCGCGGCGACCATGGGCCGCTGCTTGACCAGGCACGCGATCGGCTTGTGGTGCGCCAGCGCGATCGCCTCGTCCAGCATCGGCTTGTAAGCGACGATGCGGCCGGGCTCGACGCCGCAGGACGCCGTGACGATGGCTTTCGGCTTGCAGTCGTCGATGCGGCTCGCCAGCTCGGGCGGCGCGAAGCCGCCGAAGACGACGGAGTGGACGGCGCCGAGCCGGGCGCAGGCAAGCATCGCCATCACCGCCTCGGGGATCATCGGCATGTAGACGATGACGCGGTCTCCGCGCGTCACGCCCACAGCCTTGAGGGCGCCCGCGACCTGGGACACGTGACCGCGCAACTCCTTGTAGGTGTAGCTGCGGATCGTGCTCGTCACCGGGCTGTCGTAGATCAGCGCGGCTTGGTCGCCCCGCCCGCCGGCCACGTGGCGGTCGATCGCGTTCCAGCAGGTGTTGAGCTCGCCGCCCTTGAACCAGCGGAAGAAGGGCGGGCGCGAGCTGTCGAGCACTTCGGTCCAGCGCTTCTCCCAATCGATCGCCGCCGCCTGCTCTGCCCAGAAGTCATCCGGCCGCTCCAGGGAGCGGGCGTGCATTGCGGCATAGGCGCCGGGCTTGATCACGAGCGCGGTCATGAGCGAATTCTCCCTCGACGCAAGTCCGTCGTCGTTCGCCGGCTTTGGCGCCGGTCGCGTGCTGCGTCCCGCCGCAGACTGTGCCTCTCAGCCGATTGCGCGACAAGTACGTCGCAGCAGCCTGGTCAGGCGCGCGAATCGGTTCTAGTCTGCGGCCCTGACCAGTCCCCGTGACCAGCAACTTGATCGCGTCCGATGCGCGTATCTGCACTCGACCTCTTCGCGCCGCTGGCTCCGGAAGGCCAGCCTGGCGGAGCCTCGCCCGGCGGCTATCGCAGCCGCGTCAAGCTGGTGAAGGACCGGTTCACCCGGGTCGTGAAGTTCACGACGCCGCAGGCCGAGCGCAGCATCACCGGCACGGTCAAGGCGATGCGCGGGCTCATGGACCGGCCGATGCTGGTGGACGGCGAAGCGGTCAGGGACGAGACGGGGGAGACCGTCAGCCGCCGCCGCTTCTGGTCCTTGAACCAGGCCGAGGAGGCGCTCGAGCTCGTCAAGCCGGGGACGATCGACCAGGTCCAGTCCCTGGAAGAGCTTGCCGACGTCGTGTACCTCGCGAAGTTCGACATGAGCGTCACCAATGCCGTAGTGACCAATCCGCTCTTCCTGCAGAAGGTCATCGCGGTCCGCGACGACGAAGGCAACTCGCTGCTGCACTGGCTGGCCGCCGCCGACGTGCCGCGCAAGCTGCTCTATGCAGTGCTCAAGGGGCTGCGCGACCTGCACCAGGCGACCGAGGACGACAAGGCGGCGGCGCAGATCGCGGAGACCTTGCGCGCCGAGAACGGCAGCCAGGTCAAGCTGCACGAGATCGCGTATGCGTCGAAGGACGAAGGGCTCGCTGCCGAGCTGCTGCGCTCGAACGTCAGCCCGCGGGAGAAGAACCGCGCGGGCACGACCTTCGTGCAGGAGGCAATGCAGACCGAGGCAGGCCTCGCCTACCTGGACCAGCTCCAGGAGGTCGCGAAGGCCGAGAAGATCGAGAATCAGGCGGTCAAGGAATCCATCGTCTCGGAGGAGGACAAGCGCGCCATCCTGCTGGCCAAGGCTTCGCGGGCATTGCTCGAGAACTTCATGAAGGGCGACCGGCAAGCGTTCATGAAGCGCCTGCAGGAGGGCTTGAAGCGCGAGCCGGCGGCGCTCGCCCTGCTCTTCGACGGCGACCCGGTCGCCGCGGCGCGCGCGAAGGGGCAGTTCTACTTCGGCCGGCTTGATCGCGAAGGGCGCGACTGGCTTTTCCCCGTGATCGACCTCGGCGACCTGCAGACCGTCGATCTGGTCATGCGGGTGATCGAGCGGCACGCCCAGGCCATCGCGGAGGTCTTTGCCAAGGCCCGGCCGGACCTCGACGGCGACGAGATCCGCCGCCAGATCATGCGCGCCTACCTGCGGACTGCGATTGCCAATGGGACGACGGTGCTGCATCACGCGATCCAGTCTCGCAAGGCGATCATCCTGCGCCGGCTCCTGGAGTCCGGATTGAGCTTGCCCAATCACATCGCCAGCGCGCGCACCGCCCAGAAGAAATCGGACCTGTTGCAGAAGAACCTGGCGTTCCTCGCCGGCCGCAAGCTGCACGAGAACCTGTTCGTTGCGGCCTGCCTGCTCGAGGTCGTCGGGCCGAGCGTCGACCAGGACGCCGCGACGACCACGGTCATGAAGATGCTGGAGGTCCTGTTCGAGGAGCTTGAGCCCGCTCAGGGCACGGCGATGTTCCAGATGCAGTACAAGGTGGGTCGTGGCGCCGGCCAGGAGACGACGACGCCGCTTGCCTTCGTCCTCGCGAATCCGCAAGTGCTGCCGAAGGTGAAGGAGGCGATCAAGCTCTACGCCGACGACTTCGCCGCGGAGGCCGGAGGGAAGGCGTGAACGTCTTCCAGAGGATCGTGCGCGGCGAGATCCCCGCCGCGAAGGTCTACGAGGACGACCGCGTGCTCGCCTTCATGGATGCCGGTCAAGTCAATCCCGGCCATGTCATCGTCGCCTGCAAGCGCGACGCAGAGACCATCCTCGATCTGGACGACGAGACGGCCGCTGCCGTCTTCGTCGCTGCCGCGCGCATCGCACGCGCCGTGCAAGCGGCCTTCGCGCCGGAGGGCATCACCATCCTGCAGGCCAACAAGGCGGCAGGGTGGCAGACGGTCCCGCATTTCCACTTGCACGTCCTGCCTCGGCACAAGGACGACGGCGTCGGCCTGACCTGGCCGCGCAAGAGCCCGCCCTTTGACGAGCTCAAGGCGCTGGCGGCGCGCATCAAGGTCACGTGACGCGCACGATTGGCTTTTGAAATGGCACGAAGTCCATGCGATGACCCGGCTCCGGACTCCGCCGCCGCCGGGAGCGAACCATGGCCTCGATCTATGATCAGCATCTCGACCGCACCGCGGCCAATCACGCGCCGCTGACGCCGCTCGGCTTCCTCGAGCGCACGGCGGCGGTCTACCCGCAGCGCACCGCGGTCATCCACGGCAGGCTCAAGCGCACTTGGGGCGAGACGGCGGCGCGATGCCGGCGGCTGGCCTCCGCGCTCGTG
>JAEULF010000393.1 GCA_016793965.1 Alphaproteobacteria bacterium
CGCATGCGGGATGACGACGGCGCCGTGCCTGTCGGCATGGAGCAAGTCGTTCGGCCGGACGATCATGCCGGCGACGCTCACCTCGCCCCGGATCGACGCCAGATGGACATGGGCATGCGAGGGCATGACCGAGCCGGCGAGCGCGAAGAATCCCGGCGCCCACATGTCCAGGTCGCGGACGCACCCGTCCGTGACGACGCCGAGGCATCCCAGGCCCTTGTGGATGGTCGACTGCACCTCGCCCCAGAAGGCGCCGAACCCTGCGTCCGGCCCGTCGAGGTCCTGGATCACCGCGATGCTCGGCGCGGGCGCCTCCTCGATCGAGGCGTAGTAGAGGGCGCGGAGCTCGCGCTGCGTCGCCTTCGACATGCCTGAGGGCTCGCGCGAGCGGATCGTCGCCGTCCGCGCGTAGCCGACGATCGGCTTGTGGTCGGGGAATGGGCAGACCAGCGGCTTCCTGTTGAAGCCGAGGGAGCGCCGCTCCGGCGACAAGATCTCGAGCGCATTGCAGATGGTCGGCGTATCGAAGGCCGCGAGCGCGGCCATGTCCCGTTTCGTCAGCGCCTGTGTCATGCGTCCCTCCCGTTCCGCCCGCTCGTCTAGCATGCGGCGCATTCTGGCGACCATGCGCGCAGCACCCGGCCGGTCGGCGGCAGCCGCAGGTCACGAGAGCAGCGCCGACCTCGACAACCTTGCGCCGCTCCTGCAACGTCCCAGGCCGTTCCTCGCACGGGAGGCTGACTTGAGGACCTATAGCATCGGCGTCGTTCCGGGTGACGGGATCGGCAAGGAAGTCGTCCCGGAGGGCTTGCGCGTGCTCGACGCGGCCGCGCGGCGGTTCGGCTTCAAGCTGGAGCTCGCGCACTATCCCTGGAGCTGCGAGACCTACAAGGAGACGGGCCGCATGATGCCGGCCGACGGTCTCGACAAGCTCGGGAGGCACGACGCGATCTTCCTCGGCGCCGTAGGCTATCCCGGCGTGCCGGACCATGTCTCGCTCTGGGGCCTGCTGATCCCGATCCGGCGGCAGTTCAAGCAGTACGCCAATGTCCGGCCCGTGCGGCTGCTGCCGGGCCTCAAGTCGCCGCTCGCCGGGCGCGGGCCGGCGGACATCGACATGCTGATCGTGCGCGAGAACAACGAAGGCGAGTACTCGGAGATCGGCGGGCGCCTCTACGCCGGCACGGACGCCGAGATGGCCATGCAGCAGTCGGTGTTCACCCGCCGCGGCGTCGACCGCATCCTGCGCTATGCCTTCGACGCTGCGCGCCAGCGGCCCAAGAAGCACGTGACCTCGGCGACGAAGTCGAACGGCATCATCCACACGATGCCGTATTGGGACGAGCGGTTCGCCGCCGTCGGCGCCGAGTACCCGGACGTCAAGCGCGACCAGTACCACATCGACATCCTGACAGCGCATTTCGTGCAGCACCCGGACTGGTTCGACGTGGTCGTCGGCTCCAACCTGTTCGGCGACATCCTGTCCGACCTCGGGCCTGCGGTGGCGGGCTCGATCGGAGTCGCGGCATCGGGCAACATCAACCCGGAGAAGGAGGCGCCCTCGATGTTCGAGCCGGTGCATGGCTCCGCGCCGGACATCGCCGGCAAGGGCATCGCGAACCCGATCGCCCAGGTCTGCTCCGGGGCCATGATGCTCCAGCATCTGGGCGAAGGGGACGCGGCGGCCGCGATCCTTGGTGCTGTCGACCGCCTCCTCTCGGAGGGCGGTCCGCGCACGCGCGACATCGGCGGCCAGGCCGGGACTGCCGATGTCGGCAAGGCGCTCGCGGCGGCGATTTGAGGCTTTCAAGCCCGGCCAGGGAGGTTCGCGTGAGAGCCCTGATCTGCCTCCTCGTCGCCTCCGTCGCTGCCGCGGGCAGCGCGGCCGAGGCGCAGGAGGTCCAGCGTTCGGAGCGGCACGACTTCCGCGTCGTCACTCTCGTTCGCGGGCTCGATCACCCGTGGGCGCTGGCGTTCCTGCCGGACGGGGCGATCCTCGTCACCGAGCGGCCCGGCCGTCTGCGGCTGATCAGGCACGGCGAGCTCGACCCGCGCCCGATCGCGGGCGTGCCGTCGGTCGCCGCGCTCGGGCAGGGGGGACTCCTCGACCTCGCGCCGCATCCGGATTTCGCGCGCAACGGGATGCTCTACTTCACCTACGCGGCGGCCGGCGAGGGCGGAGCCAGCACCCGCGTGGCGCGGGCGCGCCTCGACGGGCACCGATTGACGGATCTCCAGGTGCTTTTCGATCAGCAGCCGAAGTCGTCGGGCGGGCTGCACTTCGGCTCGCGCATCAGGTTCCTGCCCGACGGGACGTTCATCGTCGTGCTCGGCGATCGCTACCAGCGCGATCGCGCCCAGGATTTGGGCGACCATCGGGGCAAGAGCATCCGCCTGACCGCCGACGGCGCAGTGCCGCCGGACAACCCCTTCGTCGGTCGGGACGGCGCTCGACCCGAGGTCTACACGCTCGGGAACCGCAACGCGCAGGGCCTGGCGATCCACCCGGCGACCGGCCAGCCATGGCAGCATGAGCATGGGCCGCAAGGAGGTGACGAGATCAATATCTTGCGGCCCGGCCGCAACTACGGCTGGCCCGTGATCACGTTCGGCGAGGAGTATGGCGGCGGCAAGATCGGCCGAGGCACGGCCGCTCCTGGTTTCGAGCCGCCGCGCCATGTGTGGGTACCGTCGATCGCTCCCTCCGGCATGAGCTTCTATTCCGGAAGCGCTTTCCCTGGGTGGAGGGGCAACCTCTTCGTGGGCGCCCTGCGCGATCGCATGCTCGTCCGCGTCGAGCTCGACGGCGAGCGCGTCGTCCGCGAGGAGCGGCTGCTGCGCGGCGCTCTTGGCCGGATCCGCGAGGTCAAGGAAGGCCCGGACGGGCTCGTCTACGTGCTGACAGATGCTGCGGACGGCGTGCTGGCCCGGCTGGAGCCGTAGTGCGCCATGTCGCAATCGGCTTCGTGACCATGATCGCCTTTCCAGCGATTGACGCTTGGCCGGCCTCTCCCGTTCTCTAGTGTGGCACGAAATGGCGATGGCGGCGCCCGATGCACCAGTCGAGCATCTTCAGGACCGGCATGAGATGGCGCCTCGCTGCAGCTCTTGCCCTCCCACTCCTTGTCCCGCCGGCGCTCGCGCTGGCGCAGGCGGAGCAGGGCTCTGACCCGAACCTGTACGCGTCGCAGAAGCATCCGTTCCGCGTCGTCTCGGTCGTCACGGGCCTGCGCCAACCGATCGCCGTCGCGTTCCCTTCGGACGATGCCATCATCATTGCGGAGCGCGGAGGCACGGTTCGCGTCGTCAGGAACGGGAAGCTCGACCCAAGTCCGGTGCAGGGCTTGCCCGAAGTCGCCGTAGGCGGCCAAGGCGGGCTCCTCGACCTTTGCATCCACCCGCAGTTCGAGCGGAACCACTGGGTCTACTTCGCGTTTGCGGTCGCGGGCGACGGCGGCCTCGGGACGCGAGTCGTGCGGGCGACGCTGTCGGGCGGGCGCTTGCGCGATCACGTGACCGTTCTCGACCAAGCGCGCTCCCAGGGCAACCAGCGCTTTGGCGGCCGCATGAGCTTCCTGCGCGACGAGACTCTCGTGGTCGCGCTCGGCGATCGAGGCCAGGGGGAGCGGGCCCAGGATCTGCTCGACCTGGCCGGCAAGACCGTGCGGATCGCGGACGACGGCAGCATTCCGGGCGACAACCCGTTCCTGGGCCGCCCCGGCGCGCGCCCGGAGATCTACACCTTCGGCAACAGGTCCGGCCGCGGCCTGGCGCTGCAGCCCGGCACGGGGCTCGTCTGGCAGAGCGAGCAGGCTCCGCGCGGCGGCGACGAGATCAACGTCCTGCATCCCGGCGAGAACTACGGCTGGCCGCGGATCAGCTATGGCATCGACGCCGCAGGCACGCCGATCGGCACCGGGCGCATCCATCCGCGCATGAAGCAGCCGCGCCACGTCTGGGCCGAGCAGGTCGCGCCTGCCGGCATGGCGTTCTATGACGGCATCGCCTTCCCCAACTGGGTCGGCGACCTGTTCGTCGGCACGATGGAGCAAGGGATGCTCGTGCGCCTGGACATCCGCGGCAAGCGGGTCGTCGGCGAGGAGCGCCTGTTGCTGCGCGCCCTCGGACCGATCCCCGAGGTCGCCGTCGGACCGGACGGCTTCATCTACCTGCTGACGGACTCGCGCGAAGGCCATCTGTTCCGCTTGGAGCCCGCGAATTGACGATGGCGCGGCAGCTCGCGCGCTGGGCGGTCGGCGTCCGCCTCGATGACGTCCCGCCGGACGTTCGCCATGTCGCCCGCCGCTCGATCCTGGACACGGTCGGCGTAACTCTGGTCGGCCGATCGCATGGCACCTTGGCCCGTTTGAGGTCCGTCGCTGCGCGCCTGTACCCGATGCCCGCGGGCGACCGGATGCGCGGGCGGGTCTCCGCGGCTGGCGCGGCGCTGGTGAACGCGACGGCGGCGCACGTCTATGATTTCGACGACACGAGCTATACGGGCGTGATGCACGGCTCGGCGCCGGTCCTCCCGGCGGCGCTGGCGGTTGCACAGGACCGTGACATCGACGGACGTCGGCTGCTGGAAGCCTTCGTCGCCGGCGTCGAGGTCACGTACGCAGTGGCGCTCGCGGCGCAGGCGCGCCTCTACTCCAAGGGCTGGTGGAGCACCGGGACCTTCGCGGTGCTCGGCGCGACTGTCGCCGCCGGCAAGCTGCTCGACGTCGATGCGGAGCGCATGACGGCAGCGATCGGTCTTGCCGCAGCGCAAGCGAACGGCGCGAAGTCGATCTTCGGCACGGACGGCAAGGCATATCTATGCGGCCGCACGGCGCAGGCGGGCGTCGAGATCGCGCATGCGGCAGCGGGCGGCCTGACCGGGCCTGCTGACGCGTTCGAGAGCGCGCGCGGCTTCTTTGCCCTCCTCAACGACGGCATGTGCGACCCCGGCGCGGTGGACGCGCTCGGGACCGTCTGGCGGCAGGTCGATCCGGGCATCATGTTCAAGAGCTACCCGATATGCTCGGCGGCGCACGCGGCGGCGGAGCTGGCGCCGCGGCTCCTGGTGCGCGCGCGTCGGACCGCAGTGCAGGTCGCGCAAGTGATCGTAGACGTGCCGCCGCTCGTCGCGCTCAGCCTCGTGCATGCCGATCCGCGCACGGCGCAGGAGGCCCAGTTCTCTGCGCCGTTCGCGGTCGCTTGCGCGCTCATGCACGGGTCCATCGGACCGGAGCACTTGGCTGCGCCTGTCATTGCCGACCCTGCCTTGCGCGCGCTGATGGCCAAGGTGGAGATGCGGGTGGACCAGGCCCTGGCGGCTGGCGACTTGGCGCGGCGCTGCCCGGAGGGCTCTCGCGTTACGCTGCGTTTCGCCGACGGGGGCGAAGCGTCCGCGTATCTCGGCAGCTTTGCGGGCATGCCGGACAACCCGCTCGATGACCAGGCGATCGAGGCGAAGTTCCGGCACTGCGTCTGCCTCTCGGAGGCGGGAGCCGATGCGTCGAGGGCGAACCGGCTGAGCGATGCGCTTTGGCGCATCGAGTCAGAGCGCCCGCGCGAGATCCTGCCGGAGCTGATGACGGCCTAAGGGCGCAGCGCGGTAGGCGTCAGTCGATGCGGACGACCACGGCGGCGCGCCTGCCGCTAGCGTCGACGGCAGCGATCTCCGCGAAGCCGGGTCCGTCGGGTTGCCAGAACGCGCGCTTGACCTGCTCTTGCGCTGCGCGGGCACCGCCCGCGAGAGCGAGAGGTTGCCCGTTGACCAGGAGCGTCAAGCTGCCCTCTCCGCCCTGCACCTTGATAGGAAGGACGCCCATCTGCCCGCCCTCCGAGAGGGCGATCCTGGCCCCGTCCGGCGGGAAGGCGATCGCAAGGGGGGCATCCGGATCGAGCTCCCATCCCGCCTGGCCGCGCAGCGCCAGCCGCCGCAAGGCGGCGGGGGGCTCAGCCTGGGCAAGCCCGCTGTCGAATCCGGACCGCGCTGCCGCCTGTGCAGACGCCGCCGGCAGCAGCCCGAAGATCTCGAACAGGATCGGCGCCGCCGCGCGCGTGCCGGTGGCGCCAGGGCGGGGCGTCCCGTCAGGGCGGCCGGTCCAGACACCGGCGACATGGCGGCCGTCCGTGCCGACGGCCCATGCGTCGCGGAAGCCGAAGGACGTTCCCGTCTTGTAAGCGATCCGGCGGCCGATGGCGCGAGACCAGCCGGCAGGCGGCGCGGAGTCGGCCAGGATGTCGATGAGCGTGCGCGCGGCTTGCGTGTCGAGGAGCTGGACGTCGCCATGCGGAGCCGCGTCCAGGTCCCAGACGAGCGGGCCGACCCTGCCGCAGTCGGCGATGGCCGTGAAGATCGTCACCAAGTCGCGCAGGCTGATCCCGACGCCGCCGAGGGCATAGGCAAGGCCAGGTGGCACCTCGGGCCGCGGCTGGCCCAGCGCGATGCCGGCTGCCTTCAGCGTGGCGGCGAACGCGCCGGGGCCGACGCGGTCGAGGAGTGCCACCGCCGGCAGGTTGAGGGATCGAATGAGGGCGAGCCGCGCGGTCACCTGACCGCTATGCCCGAGGTCGAAGTTCTCCGGGCGGTACCCGGCATAGCTCACGGGCAGGTCGTCGATCACGGTCTGCGCGGCGGCTATCCCGTCCTGGAACGCGAGGCCGTAGATCAGGGGCTTGAGCGCAGAGCCGGGCGAGCGCTGTGCCGCCGTCAGGTCGACGGCGCCCGAGCGGCGCGCGTCGAAAAGGTCGGGGCCGCCGACAGCGGCGACGACGTCGCGCTCCGGTATGGCGACCACCAGTGCTGCGATGCTCGCAGACTCTTCGATGCCGGCAGCGCGGCGGCGCAGCAAGGCCTCGACTTGCGCCTGGAGGCTGCCGTCGATCGGCGTGCGGACGACGCCGCCGGGCGGCGCAGGGCGCGCGAGGGATTCGGCCGCATGCGCCGCAAGGAGAGGCAGCGAGACGCGCCCGGGCAATGCCTCGCTCGCCGCTGCGGCCGCCTCGTCCGGCGACGCCAGACCGACCGCGACGGCGCGCGCGAGGACTCTGTCGCGCAGGGCCTTCGCCGCATCGGGGCGGCGGTCGGGCCGTGCAAAGGTCGGAGAGCGCGGCAGGGCAACCAGGAGGGCGGCCTCGGCGAGGCTGAGGCGGGTCGGCTCCTTGCCGAGATAGGCGAGCGACGCCGCGCGCACTCCCTGCAGGTTGCCGCCGAACGGGGCCAGGGTGAGATAGGCGTCGAGAACGCCGGCGCTGCCCAGGCGGATGGTCAGCTGCAGCGCGCGGGCGCTCTCGATCAGCTTGGCGCCGAGCGTGCGCGGCCGCGGCTCGATCAGGCGCGCGAGCTGCATGGCAAGGGTGGACGCACCGGAGGTCACGACTCCGGTCCTGGCGAACTGGGAAGCGGCCCGGAGCGCCGCGAGCAAGTCGACGCCCGGATGGTCGCCGAGCCGCTTGTCCTCGACGGCGCGCAGCAGGGCGATGTAGCGCGGATCCACCGTCGCCGCCCGCGCGGGGAGCCGCCATGTCCCCTCGGCGACGGGGAAGGCCCGGAGGAGCGCGCCGTCCCGGTCCACGACCTGGGTCGACACGGCGCGCAGCGGGCCGAGATCGGGCGGGAAGAGGCGATCGAGCGACCAGGCTGCTGCCAGGCCGGCGCCGAGGCTCAGGATGCCCCAGCGCGCGGCGCGGCCGACGGCGATCGCCTGGGCGCCCATCACTTGGCGACCACCGCGGCACGGCCGACGGCGCCGCGGGCCTGGAAGGCCGGGCGGTACATGTCCTCGACGAAGACGGCAGGGGCCCGGTACTCGCCGGGCGTGACGGCGCGCATCAAATAGGCGAGCGCGAACTCCTCACCGTCCTTGATCTCGATCGCGGCGACGAACCGGTCGTCGCGCATGCTGCGCCAGGTGGCGGCGGTGCGCTCCGGCAGCCAAGAGAACTGCTCCGCCGAGCGGCCGGCGCCGATCGCCGCGTTCTCCAGCTCGAAGCCCGCTGGCAGCAGGTCGACCACGAGCGCCCGGATCTTGCTGCCCTGCTTCAGCTCGGCCTTGCCCCCGATCAGGCCGACGACCAGCGTTCCCTGCTCGACCTTCGACAGGTCGATCGGCTCGCCGGTCGTCGCCAGCCATTGCCGCTCGATCGCGAATCCGTTCCCCTCCGGCGGCAGATCGCCTCTGGGATAGCCCTCTGTCGTCACGACGTAGCGCGCGGGCGCCGTGCCGCGGTTCGCGAGGGCCAGGCCGCGGCCGAGGCGCTGCGCATCGAGCGATAGGCCGAAGCTCTTGCCCGGATCTGAGACCGGCGTGCCGTCGATCGAGAGCTGCAGCGGCTCGCGCCGGTCGAACAGCGCGCGCGCGGCCAGCAGGAGCCAGGTCTGCTCCTGCGTGCTCGTGTAGCGCGCCTGGGCGAACCTGGCGGACAACGTGTCGGCGGCCTTGAGCAGCGCTTCGGCCGGCA
>JAEULF010000248.1 GCA_016793965.1 Alphaproteobacteria bacterium
CGTGAGGGGGTGGGGCGGGGGCGGGCGGGGGGGGTGCGTGCACCGCTTGTTGGTCGTATTTTACTTCTCGGGCCCCGTGGGCCCCCCCCCCGCCGGGGGGGGGGCGCCGCCTCCGGGGCCGCGACCGATGCAACCCAAGCAATGAACGGGGTGGGGACGTGATCAAGAACTTCCTGACGGCGTCGTCCGTCATCGCGATGGCTCATGCGCTGGCGGCGCCGGGCGCGAGCGCGCAGCAGGCGCCGCAAGGCAGCGCACCGGCGTTGCTCGAGGCCATCGACGTCGACGCCGCGCGCAGCGGCGCCAGCAGCAATCCGCCGACGTTCGAGGCGCAGCAGCGGCGCTTCATGCGCCGGCCCGGCGCCGAGACGGTGGTCTCGGTGACGCAGCAGTACCAGGGGCCGCGCGGCGCCATGCGCGACGTGCTGGCGGAGACGCCGGGCGTCTACGCGCCGGACCGCGGGGCGCATGCCTCAGGTATGATCTCGATGCGCGGCAGCGACATCGCGCAGACCGGTCCGCGCGGCGGGCGCGGCGTGCGCGCCTATCTCGACGGCATCCCGCTGGGCCGGACGGAGTCCGGCCTGACGAACCAGCTCATCGACCTGAAGGCCGGCGATTACCTCGAGATCTACCGCGGCGCCAACAGCCTGCGCTATGGCGCGATCGTCTCGGGCGGCGCGCTCAACCTGGTGTCGAAGACCGGGCGCAGCGCGCCTGGCAACGCGGTCTCGCTCGCCGGCGGCAGCTACGACCACATGCAGGGCCAGGCCGAGAGCGGCGGCGCCTATGGCGGTCTCGACTGGTACCTGATGGGCAGCGGCTCGAGGAACGGCGGCTTCCAGGAGCACACGATCGAGCGCACGTTGCGCCTGACCGGCAACGTCGGCTGGACGCCGGCCGCCGGCATCGAGACCCGGACCTATGTCTCGGCCGGCTCGGCCGAGCAGGAGCTCGGCGGCAGCCTGCCGCTCGACCAGCTCAAGAAGCTGCGCAGCACCGCGACCGCGGACGCGCTGGCGTTCAGCGAGCGCGCGGACTTCGCCTACCAGCGCATCGCCAACCGCACGACCTTCAAGACCGACAGCACGGCCTTCGAGATCGGCAGCTACTTCCTGCATACCTCCTTCGACCACCTGCCCGTGCCTCAATCCGGCATCGTCGACAACGACTGGCGCGACTACGGCCTGTCCGGCCGCGTCGAGCACAAGTCCGACGTCGCCGGCCTGCCGGTCGAGCTCGTCGGCGGCCTGCGGCTGAACTACGAGGATGCGGACTTCAAGCGCTGGCGGCACCGCAACAGCGGCATGAGCAAGCTCTCGATCGTCGCCGATTGGAACTTCGATTCCTGGCTGGTCGAGAGCTACGGCGAGGCGGCGGTCGAGGTCCTCCCGAAGTTCAAGGTCTTCGGCGGCCTTCAGGCGATGTTCACGAACCGCAACCTCGAGGACGTCTATGCCGGACCGGCGACCATCGCCGCCACGTTCGGCAACAACCCCCAGCCTGGCCGATCGGCGGGCCGGCAGGAGTATTACCGCAATTTCGACGCGGTGAACCCGAAGCTCGGCGTCAACTACGAGTATGACCGCAACCACTTCGCCTTCGCCAACATGGCGCGCAGCTCGGAAGTGCCGACCGGCTCAGACCTCAGCAACCTGATGGCAGCGCAAGCGAGCAGCGGCAAGAAGCTGCCGGGCCTGGCGATGCAGACCGCGTGGACGCTCGAGGGCGGCGTGCGCGGCGGCTGGGAGCGCCTGGAGTATGACGTCACCCTCTACCACATGCGGCTGCGCAACGAGATCCTGACGCGGTGCGCCACCGAGATCAGCGCCACCGTGTGCACGTCGCAGAACCAGATCGCCTTCAACGCCAACCGGACGGAGCACAACGGCATCGAGCTCGGCGCCAAGGCCGTGCCTGTGACGGACCTGCTGATGACCGGCGACAAGCTGTCGCTGTCCCTGGTCTACAACTTCAACGATTTCCGCTTCGACCGCGACCCGACCTTCGGGAACGCGCGCATGCCCGTCATCCCGCGCAACCAGATCTACTCGGAACTGTCCTGGCGCGCGGCCGAGGGCTTCTATGTCGCGACCAACGTCCGCTACCTGAGCGAGCGGCGCACGACTTTCGACGGCTCCGGCAGCGGTGCGTTCGTCGTCCAGCCGCATGCCCTGCTCGGCGCCAAGCTCGGCTGGAAGCCGCCCGGCGGCTCGTGGAGCTTGTGGCTGGAAGGCCGCAACCTGACCGACGTCGCTTATGTCGGCGACCTGTCGGCAGCGCCCAAGGCGATCGGCACGACACCATCGGTCAATCCCGGCGACGGCCGCGCCGTCTACGGCGGCGCCACCGTGCGCTTCTGATCCGAACGACAGGAGGCGACCCCATGACCATGCGCTCCTTCGCGAGTGCCGCGCTTGCCGCTCTCGCGCTGATGCTCGGCGTCCTCCCCGCCGAGTCGCGGGCGCAGGACGCGCGCACGCCGTCCGTCGTCGTGCTGGCCGTCGATCCCGCCAGCCCGGCCAAGGGCAAGCTGCTGGAGAGGATTGCCGCGGAGCGCGGCGTCGCGCTGGAGTGGGTCTTCGTCGACGGGATGCCGCCCGAGGCGATCGCCGCGCGGCTGAAGGGGCGGGACGTCGTCCTGCTCGACTGGGTCTTCGAGCAGATGTTCGGCCGGCTGGTCGGCATCGCCCAGCCGGCCTTGCGGTCGTTCGAGGGCAAGGTCTGGGGCGGCCTGATGTGGCGCCGCCCCGACCTCACCCGGGGCCTGACGCCCGCCCAGGCGGCGCGGCTGTTCGAGTACTGGGACAACGGCGGCATCGAGAACTACCGGCGGCTGGCCGACTTCCTCCGTACCGACATCCTCGGACGGCCGGGGCAAGCGGGCGGCGAGCCCATCGTCATGCCGGAGCAGGCGCTCTACCACCCGGACGCGCCGCAGCGTGTCTACACCGACCTCGCGTCGTTCCTCGCCTGGCGCGCGCCGAAGCCGGGACAGCCCGTGGTCGGCATCGGCTTCCATCGCGTGGAGCTCAAGGACGACACGACGCTGCACGTTGACGACCTGATCCGGCGCGTCGAGGCAAAGGGCGGCTACGCGCTGCCCTTCTGGGACCCGAACGCCGGGCGCAAGACCCTGCCGCTCTTGACGCGGGACGGCAAGGTGCTGAGCGACGTGATGGTGGTGTTCACCGGCCTCTACACCAGTGTCGACGAGCAGAAGCAGTGGATGCAGGCGATCGACCAGCCCGTGCTGCAGGCGCTGCCCTATCACGGCGGCACGGTCGAGGACTGGCGCCAGGATGACCAAGGGCTGCCGATCAGCCGGCAGGGCGTCTTCTACACGCTCAACGAGACGGCCGGGCGGATCGACATGACCATGGTCTCGGCGCGGCGCCCGGGCGACGAGAAGCTGGCGCCGATACCCGAGCAGATGGATGCGCTCGCCGAGCGCGCGCTCAAGCAGGCAGCGCTGCGCCGCAAGCCGAACGCGGAGAAGCGCGTCGCCATCGTCGTCTGGAACACGCCGTCGGGCGAGGAGAACTTCGCCGCGTCCTACCTCAACGTGCCGGCGAGCATCGTCGAGATCGCCGCCGCGTTGCGCGCCGAGGGCTATGACGTCCCGGCGCTCGACGAGGCGACGGTGATCGAGACGATCAAGAAGCTCATCCGCCCCTACTACCGCACCAAGGACGACGCCGAGCTGCGCAAGCTCGTCGCGGCGGGCCTCGCAGAGCGCCTGCCGGTCGCCGCGTACAAGGCGCACCTCGCGACGTTGCCCGCGGAGACCCGCGCGGCGATCGATGCCGTGTGGGAGGCGCCGGAGGAGACCTACCTGACGCTGAAGGACGGCGCCCGCGCGGACTTCGTCGTGCCGCGCTGGCAGCACGGCAACCTGGTGATCCTGCCGCAGCCGCTGCGCGGCGCCCGGCGCTCGGAGGAGGACGACATCACGCACGACAAGAAGCGCCCGCTGCACCATGCCTACCGTGCGGTGTATCTCGGCGTCGTGCAGCAGGGCGCGGTCGATGCGGTGATCCATCTCGGCACGCATGGCACGCAGGAATGGGCGCCGGGCAAGGAGCGCGGGCCGAGCGTCTTCGACGACACCCAGACGACGATCGGCAACGTGCCGGTGATCTACCCGTACACCGTCGCCAATGTCGGCGAGGCGATCATCGCCAAGCGGCGCGGACGCGCCGTCACGATCTCGCACAACTCGCCGCCCTTCGCGCCCTCGGGCCTCTACGGCGAGCTGAACGAGCTGCACGAGGCGCTGCACCAGGCAGAGAGCGGCGACGAAGGCGCTGTCCGGGAAGCCCTGCGGCGCCAGGTCGTGGCGCTCGCGACGAAGGTCAACCTGACGAAGGACATCGGCATGGCTGACGCCGAGATCGCGGCCGACTACCCGCGCTTCGCCGACCGGCTGCACAAGCACCTGCACACGGTGGGCGGCATGCCGCAGCCGCTCGGCATGCACACCTTCGGGAAGGTCGCGGAGAGCGACAAGACCCTGCTGACCATCCTGCAGATCCTCGGCCCCGACTACCTCAAGGTCTGGACGCCCGAGCCCGAGGAGGTGTTCGCGGAGCCGTTCGAGAAGCTGCAGGGCGAGCCGCTCTTCGTCGCGCTGCGCCGCGCCGTGGTCGAGGCTGCCGATCTCGCGCAGTTCCCCGAGGCGGCACGCCCCTTCCTGGAGGAGGCGCGCCGGCACTACGCGAACTTCACAAGCCCCCTGGAGCTGCAGAGCCTGAAGGCGGCGCTGTCCGGCCGCTACGTTCCGACCTCGACCGGCAACGACCCGCTGCGCAATCCGGACTCCGTGCCGACGGGGCGCAACCTCTACGGCTTTGACCCGCGGAAGATCCCGACCAAGGCCTCCTGGGAGGCCGGCACCAAGCTCGCGCGGGACCTGACCGACTCCTACAAGGCCAAGCACGGCGCTTGGCCGGACAAGATCACGTTCTCGCTCTGGTCGACGGAGACGCTGAACCACTTCGGCGTCGTCGAGGCGCAGATCCTCTCGCTGCTCGGCACCCGCCCGGTCTGGAACCAGCGCGGCGACGTGGTGGGCGTCGAGGTGGTCCCGCGCGCCGAGCTCGACCGCCCGCGCGTCGATACCGTGCTGTCGCTCACCGGCCTCTATCGCGACAACCTGCCGGAGCTCCTGGCACTGCTGCAGGGCGCGGTCAACAAGGTCGCCGCGCTCGAGGAGTCCGACAACCCGCTGGTCGCGAACATCAGTCGGACGGCGGCGGCGCTCGTCGCCAAAGGCATCGAGAAGGGGCGCGCGGAGCGGCTCGCGCGCGTGCGCATGTTCGGCAACGAATCCGGCGTCTACGGCACGAACTTGCCGGAGGCGACGGTGGCGTCGGGCGCTTGGGACAGCGAGAGCACGCTGGCCGAGACCTACCTGTCGCGCATGAGCTGGCTGTTCGGCACCGAGCCGGACACCCGCAACGTCAAGGTCGAGGACGTCAATCTCTACGCCGAGGCGCTGCGCGGCACCAAGGCCGCCGTGCTGTCGCGCTCGACCAACAACCACGGCATCGTCTCGATCGACCATCCCTTCGAGTACCTCGGCGGCATCGGCCTCGCCGTCCGGCACCTGGAGGGGCGCACGCCGGACCTGGTGATCTCCGACCTGCGCAACACGCGCGACTTCAAGAACCAGAGCGTCGCGGAGTTCATGAGCATCGAGCTGCGCAGCCGCTACTTCCACCCGCGCTACGTCAAGGAGATGATGAACGAGCGCTACTCCGGCGCCACCAAGATGGTCGACGTGGTGAACAATTTCTGGGGCTGGAACGTCATGGACCGCTCCAGCGTGCGGGCGGACCAGTGGCAGGAGTTCTACGAGGTCTACGTCCAGGACAAGCTGAACCTCGGCATCAAGGACTGGTTCCTCGAGCATCACCCGGCAGCCCTGGCGCAGATCAGCGAGCGCATGCTGGAGGCCGTGCGCAAGGGCTACTGGGACGCGCCGGAGGATGTCGTCCGCGCTCTGGTCGAGACGCATCAGGAGATCGCGCGCAGCCGCGACCTGCTGGTCGAGAACCGGAAGTTCGCCGAGTTCGTCGAGGCGAAGGCGCTCGGATTCGGTTTGCTGCCCGCGGCGCCTCCGGCCGAGCCCGTGGCAGATGCGGCGGCGACGGCGGGCGAGCAGGTCGTGACCGGGATCAGGCTCGAGCGTGAGGCCGTGGCCGCCGATGCGCCCGATCCGCTGCCGCTCATGGGCGTCTATGCTTTGGTCGTCGGCAGCCTCGGCTTCGGCATGGCGTGGGAGATCGGGCAGGCGATGTGGCGCCGTCGCGCGTTCGTGGCGTAGGGCAGCGGCGCTCCCGCTGATCCAGGAGAGACAGGCATGCAGCACGATGCCGTGACGCCGCTCAGCATGTTCTTTCAGGCCGGGCCGGTGGTGCAGGCGGTGATCCTCATCCTCGCCGCCGCTTCCGTGTGGTGCTGGGTGGTGATCATCGAATGCCTGGTCTCGGTGCGTCGGCTGGGGCGGGCGATCGGGGCGGACGAGGGACGCCCGGGTTCTGGCGCCTTGCTGGTACCGGTCTGGCGTGCCGGCGACGATGCCGCGCGCGTCGTCGTCATCGGCGAGGACATCGGCGCCGCCCGGTCGCGCATCGAATCTGCCATGCGCCGCCGGGCGGCAGAGCTCATCGAGGCGGCAGAAGGCGGCTTGCCGACGCTTGCCGTCATCGCCTCATCGGCCCCCTTCGTCGGCCTGTTCGGCACGGTGTGGGGGATCATGAGCAGCTTCATCGGCATCGCCGCGGCGAAAGACACCAGCTTGGCCGTGGTCGCGCCCGGCATCGCCGAGGCGCTCGCCGCGACGGCGATCGGCCTTGCCGCCGCGATCCCGGCGGCGGTCGGGTACAACCGCATCGGCGCGGCCCTGACGCGCGCCGGACGCCGACTCGGCCGCAGGATCGAGGCGCGAGTCCATGAGCTCCACGCCCCGGCCGGGGCTCGCGCCGCCGCCGCGGCGGCGGACTAGCCCATGGCCTTCTCGAGCAAGCCCTCTGGAGAAAGCGAGCAGGTCTATGCGCCGCTCGCGGAGATCAACGTTACGCCGTTCATCGACGTGATGCTGGTCCTTCTCGTCATCTTCATGGTGACGGCGCCGATGCTCGCGGCGGGGGTCAAGGTCGAGCTGCCGAAAGCCTCAACGGCGCAGCCGCTCGATCCGCGCGACCCTCTGGTCGTCACGGTCGCAACGGGGCCGAAAGTCTACCTAGGCGCCGAGGAGGTCGAGCGGGGCCGCCTCGTGGAGCTGGTGCGCGACCGCCTCCTCGGGGAGCGTCGCGTGGTCCACGTTCGCGGCGACTCGGGCGCGAACTACGGCGATGTCGTCGGCGTGCTCGACGACCTGGCGGCGGCAGGGATATCGCAGCTCTCGATCGTCACCCGGCAGAAGCCCCGCGCTGAGGGTGCGGGGCCCTAGCGATGGGCACGTCGACGGGCTCCGCGATCGGCGAGTCGCGTAGGGCGGTCTCGCGGCGTGCGCTGCTGGTCGTCACGGTCTCGGCCGTGCATGCGGCGGCCCTAAGCCTCGGCTCCATCGGCGCAGCACGTCTCGAATCGCAGGGTTCAGTGACCGTCGCCCTGGTGCGCCAGGAAGCGGGGATCCCAGCTCAAGCCGCCCATGGCGCCGAAGCCGTCGCGGCCAGGCCGCCGATCGCCGCACCGGCCCAGGCAGCCGAAGAGGCAGTGCGGCCAGCGAGCGCGATCGACGCGGCGCCCGTCGAGGCGCCGGCGGCCGTCGTGGTGCCGGTGGCGGATCCTGTGACGCCGCGTCCGAAGCCCGTGCGCGTGCCAGTTCCTGCGAAGCCGCGCCCGGCAGCGCCTGTCGCGCGCCCTCGGCCGCCGTCCGAGACGGCGCCGACGGAGTCGGCGCAACAGTCGGCCGCGCTGGCGCCGTCGATGCAGGGGGACGCGAGCCATCAAGAGCGAGCGCCTGAGGCTGGGCGGGGCGAGCATGCCCGCAGCGGATCCGACCCGCATGCCGCCTATGTCGCGCGCGTTCGCGCCATCCTGCAGCGACGCGCCAATGATCTCGGCTTCGCCGACGTGCAGGGCGCCGTGGACGTGAGCTTCACGATCAACGCGGCCGGACGCATCGACGAGCATCAGCTCTTGCGATCCTCCGGCGACTACGCCGTCGACCGGGCGATCCGGGCGATGCTGTCCAGCAGCGTCTTCCCGACTCCGCCCGTTGCGCGCTTCTCGGGCCAGGTCACGATCCGCATCAGGTGAGGCAAGCATGCGAAGCAGTCCCGCTACCGGCCAGGAGCGTGCATCGGGCGAAGCGGATCGCCGCCCGCTCGATCCGCCAGTGTTCGACGCGGTCGTCACGCCGACGCGCTCGCTGAGCGACGACGGCGTCATGTTCCTGTTCGCCGCAGTCTTCGCGGCGGCCACGGCGCTGCAGTTCCTGTTCCTGCTGCAAGGGCTGTGGCCGACGGCGATCGGCATCGGGTTCAATGCCGTTTTCTTGATCGTCGCCGTCGTCGCGTGCCGGCGCGACCAGGGCCGCTGGGAGCATGTGGTCGTTCAGGACGGAGCCGTGGTCGTCAGCCAGCACGCCCGCAACGGGCGCCTCCTGCGCCGGCGAGCGCTGCCGCTCTTCGGGCTGGCGATCGAGCGGCACTACGACAGCGACTTCGGCGAGCAGTCGCTGCGGATCAGGCATCGCAACCGCTCGCTGCTCGTTGCCAGCGACCTCTCTCCGAGCGAGCGGGCGGCGTTCGGGGACGCGCTGGTGCGGGCGATCGAGAGCGCCGGGCACCGCCCGCGTGTCGAGCGTCGGCGAGGAGCGGCATTGAGCCAATAAGCGACCCGCTGTCCCCTCGCTCGAAGGTTCGAGGACGGGCCGACGCGGCGATGCAGAATCTCAGGGATCGCCTGCGAGGATCATGTCGGCGCCTTTCTCCGCGACCATGATCGTCGGCGCGTTGGTGTTGCCCGAGGTGACGGCCGGGAAGATCGAGGCATCGACCACGCGCAGGCGCTCGGCACCGTGCAGCATCAACCGGTGATCGACGGCCGCTAGGGCGGGATCGGGCCCCATCCGGCAGGTGCTGACGGGGTGGAACACCGTCGAGCCGCGCCGGCGCGCATGGTCCAGGAGGTCGGAGTCCCTGACTGCCGCAGCGCCAGGCTCGATCTCCTCGACGATCGCGGCAGCGAGGGCCGGCGCCGCGGCGAGCCGGCGCAGCAGCCGCGCGCCTTCGATCATCTCCTGCACGTCGTGGTCCGTCGCCAGCGCGTTCGGCTCGATCAGCGGCGCGGCCGTCGGGTCGTTGGCGCGCAGCTGCAAGCGTCCGCGACTTGTCGGCCGGCAGGGCTGGGCACCAAGCAGGAACCCCGCGAACGGGTCCGGGCTCATCAGCGGTCGCTTGCCGGGCGGTGCGCGCGTGTAGCTCACCGGCGAGAAGTAGAGCTGCATGTTCGGCCGGTCGAGGTCCGCGCGCGTGCGCACGAAGCCGCCGCCCTGGTTCACGCTGAGCGAAAGAGGGCCGCGCCGCTGCAGCAGGTAGCGCAAGGCTGCCTTTGCCTTGCCGGCGAGCGGGCCGAGCTCCTGGTTCAGCGTCGGGACGCGTGATCGGTACAGGTGGTCCACGCAGATGTGGTCCTGCAGGTGCCGGCCGACGGCGGGGCTCTCGATGAGCACGGGGATGCCCAGTGGGCCCAGCACGTCTCCGGGGCCGATCCCGGAGAGCTGCAGCAGGAGGGGCGTGCTCACGGCCCCTGCGGCCAAGATCACCTCCTTGCGCGCCCGCGCGGTCCTGAGCGCGCCCCCCTGCATGTATGCGACGCCGACGGCGCGGCGGCCGTCGAGCAGGACCTTGGTCGCCTGTGCGCGGGTCTCGATCCGCAGGTTCGGCCGGCGGCGGGCGGGCCACAGATAAGCCCGTGCGGCCGACATGCGCACGCCGCGATGGGTGGTGATCTGGTAGAGACCGACGCCCTCCTGCTCGGCCCCGTTGAAGTCCGGGTTGCGCTTGAAGCCCACTTCCGCGCCGGCGCGCAGGTACGACTCGCAGAGCGGATGGACGTCCGCCGACACGTCGCTGACGTGAACCGGCCCGCTGCGACCGCGCCACTCATCCGCGCCGACCGGCGCCGTCTCCATCCTCTTGAAGTAGGGCAGGACGTCCGACCAGCTCCATCCTGGGTTGCCCGCTGCAGCCCAGCCGTCGAAGTCCCCGGGATGTCCGCGGATCCAGACCATGGCATTGATGGCGCTCGACCCGCCGAGGACCTTGCCGCGCGGCCAGTAGCCAGGCCGGCCGGCGAGGCTCGGCTGCGGCTCTGTCCGGAACATCCAGTTGACCGCTGGGTCATAGAAGGAGAGGCCATAGCCGATCGGCAGCAGCAGCGAAGGGCGCAGGTCGCTGCCGCCCGCCTCGAGAACGAGGACCTGGTGTCCCCCGCTCGCCGACAGCCGGTTGGCGAGGACGCAGCCCGCCGAACCCGCTCCGACCACGATGTAGTCGAATTCCGCCATGGCGCGTGCTTGCCATGGAAGCGCCGAGGGAGCGAGGTCCACTCTCGACGAACGGGCAGACCACTGCCTGCCAAGCGTCGCCCGGGCGCCGCCTAGGACGCCCGCCGGAGGACCAAGCGCTCGAGCACCTGCGCCAGGGTCTCCACGCCGGCGCGGATCTCCGGCGGCTTGATGCCGCCAAAGCCGAGCACCAGCCCGCGCACGGCGACGGGGGCGATCGCGAACCGCGCGATCGGAGACACGCTCACGCCCTGCTTCTCCGCCGCCGAGGCCGCGTCCCGCTCCGCCAGACCGGCCCCGAGGTGACCGATGGTGTGCAGCCCGCTGTCCGCCTCCTCGATCGCGAGCAGCCCGTCGAGCCGGGGCTTGGCCGCGTCGCGCAAGGCAGCGTGCCGCTCGGCGTAGAGGCGGCGCATTCGCCGGATATGGGCGGAAAAGTGGCCGTCGGCGATGAACTCGGCGGCGACTTCCTGCGTGCAGCTCGGCACGCCGGGCAAGTAGGCGGACATCATCGCGGCGAAGGTGTCCACCAGGGCCGGCGGCGCCAGCATGAACCCCAGGCGCAGCGACGGGAACAGCGACTTCGAGAACGTGCCGACATAGATGACGCGTCCCGTGGCGTCGACGCTCTTCAGGGTCGGCAGCGGCCGATTGCCGAAGAAGAACTCGCCGTCGTAGTCGTCCTCGACGACCCAGGCGCCGGCCTGCTCTGCCGCATGCAAGAGGGCGAAGCGCCGCTCCAAGCTCATGACCGAGCCGAGGGGCTGCTGGTGCGAGGGCGTCACGAACGCCAAGCGGAACTGACGGCTCGCTGCCAGCCCGGCCGCGACGCACAGGCCCTCTTCGTCCACCGGCAGAGGCACGAGCTCTGCGCCGTTGGCGACCATGCTGTTGCGCGCGCCGATCGGACCAGGGTTCTCGAACCAGACCTTGTCGCCTGGGTCGAGGAGCACCGTGCCGATCAAGTGGAATGCCTGCTGCGCGCCGCCGGTGACGAAGATCTGCTCGGTCTCGCAGGCGATGCCGCGGTTGGCGCGCAGGTGCCCGGCGATGGCACGGCGCAGGAGCGGGTGGCCGCAGGCCTCGCCGTAGCCCATCACGGTGTCGCGCTGGCGGCGCCAGTGCTTGGCGGAGAGCCGCGCCCACTGCGCCATGGGGAAGGCGTCGAGCGCCGGCAAGCCGGTCACGAAGGCGCGCGGCGCATGCGGCAGTCTCTGCCGCGGAGCGAAAGCGGCCATGGCCGCTGCCATGGCCCGCGACAGCTTCGGCTTGCGCGCAGTCAGGCTTGCGGCTTGAGCGGCCGGTACCGGCAGCGGGCGCTCGGTCCGCAGCACGCCGGCGACGAATGTCCCGGCGCCGACGCGCGACTCGACGAGCCCCTCTGCGACCAGGCGCTCGAAAGCCTCGATGACGGTGGTGCGCGACAGGCCGAGGTCGCGCGCCAGGGTGCGGCTGGCCGGCAACCTGTCCCCTGCCGCGAAACTGCCGTCGAGGATGAGATCGCGCAGGATGACGGTGAGCTGGGTGCTCAGGGGCCGCGCGGACCCGTGATCGATGTCGATCCCGAGAAGGAGCGCGCCGCCGGCGCGTTTCACCATGTGCAGACTCCCTGGCCCGCCGCGGCTTGCGGCGCGAGCCGCAGGCCTGGCCCCATGAAATGGTATCATCGGGCGGGTGCGAACGGATGGCAATTGAAGCCAATTTGTCGCGCTAGCGCGGCGTCCTCGCCCCATCCCGCTCCAGCCGTGAGTCGGTGCCGCGGAGCCCCTCCTGGAGGACGCGGCGTCTGTCGTGCTAGGCATGGCGTGGATCGGCGGCCAGAGGCTGCTGTGCGACTTGTCGGAATGCCATGACCATCGACGCCGAGATCGATCGGCCGCCGGAGGCTGCGCCGCCCGCGATGCCCGCACCGGTGCAGGAGCCAAGCGCGCTGCGAACCCCTGCTGCCGGGCAATCCCCCGATGCCCCTGACGCGGCGGTGCCGCCCGTGGCACCGTCCGGGGCGCAGCCAGCCGATCCGACGCCGCCAGCCGCCGAAGCGGCCGTGACGCCTCTCGTGCCGCGCCAGGAGGAGCGATTTGGCCGCGCCGAGATTGCCGCCGCTGCCCTTGTCGCGCTCATCGTGGTGGCTGCCGTGCTGACGTCAATGCTGGGCGAGGCGCCGCCGGCGAGCCCGCCTGGGGCCGAGGTTCGTCCAGCCGCCGCGCCAGCCGTGCCGGCCGCGCCGGCCATCGCACCGGCACCGGCTGCGCCTGCGAGCCGCCCGCCGGCCGATGCGCCGGCCGATGCGCCGGCCGATGCGCCGGCCGAGCCCGTGCGCGCTGCGGCGTTGCCTGACCTCACGGCGGTCAGGCCGGCCGAGGCGCCTCCGGCAGTCGCGGCGAGCCCGGCACCGGCGGAACCACCGGCATCGCCGCAAGATCAGGTCGCGGCCCAGCAGGCGGCGAAGCCGTCAGCCGAGTCTCCCGCTCTGACCCCCGTTGCGCCGTCCCCTGCCGCTACGGTCGAGGCTGCGCGCCCTGCGGCGACGAACGAGCCGGCGCCCGCCGCTGCTGCCGCGGCAAAGCCGGTTCCGGGGACGGAGCAGATCGCCTCAGTCAGCGCTCCGGCTCAGGCTCCGGCAGTTGCGCCGAAGCCGGCCGCGCCGATACCGGAACAGGGCCCGACGGCGAGCGACCTCCCGGCGCCGCGTTCCAACATGGGACAGCTCATCCGCATCCCGCCCCCGGCTCCAGGCCGCGCGCCGCCGTTGCCGCCGCCGTCGCCGTCGGAGCCGACGGTCCTGGCGGCCTTGCCGCCGGCGATCCCGGTCATGGCGCGTCCGACGCCGAAGTCCCCGCCTGGCCAGATGCAGACGCCCGGCGCGCCGCCGCCGGTGACGCAGTCGGGCACCATCGGCCAGCTGGTCGTGCCCATCCCGGCTCGGAGCGCTGCGTCGGGCGAGGCGCGCGGCGCGGCCGGGCCGGCGCGTGGTGCCGCGCCCGCTGCGCCGCCGGCCAGTGCCTGGGCCAATGCGCGCGCGATCGTTGTCCCGGAGTTCACGGTGATCCGTGCAGCACCAGCGCCCCGCGCGCGGGAGGTCGCGCGCGCGACCCGCGGCCAGCCGCTCGAGATCGTGGGTGCCACGGACAAGGTGCAGGACGGGGCGCCATGGCTCGAAGTGAGGTTCGCCGGGCTGCGCGCCTATGTCTGGTCCGGTGCCGTGGAGCGCGCGGCCGTCGCCGGCGCGCGCTCGGCGCAATAGGGGCGCCCTGCGCTCAGGCGCGCCTGTCTCTCTGCGCCAGGATGCTGATCGCCGCGAGCAGGGCCGACGCGACCATCAGGAAAAGCGACACCGCGTTCAGGACCGGCGTCGAGCCTTCCTTCATCCGGTCGAACATCGTGATGGTCAGCGGCGAGTCGGAGCCGACGAGCATCAGCGTCGTGTTGAAGTTCTCGAACGAGATCAGGAAGGCGACCAAGCCGGAGCCGATGAGCGCCGGCTTCAGGTAGGGGAGCGTGATCGTGCGCAGCACCGTGAACCGGGTGGCGCCGAGGTCGTAGGCGGCTTCTTCCAGGCTGCGGTCGAGCTTGCGCAGGCGCGCCGAGATGACGAGGGTGGCGATCGTCGCCACGAAGGAGAACTGCCCGAGCACGACGAGCACGCGGCCTGGGCGCAGCCATTCCAGGTCGATGCCGTGCGCGTCCTCGACGGCGTTGGCGACGCTGCTCGCGAGCACCAGGATCGAGATGCCGAGGATGACGCCCGGGATGACGAGCGGCGTCAGCATCAGGACATAGGCGAACTCCCGGCCCGGGAAGTCGTAGCGCTCGAAAAGGAAGGCGTTGGTCGTCCCGACCGCGAGGCTCAGCGCCGTCGTCCAGCAAGCGATGACGAGGGAGTTGCCGATGCCGCGCAGGATGCTCGGGTCGTGCAGCAGCCCGAGCTTCGGCTGCGTGGCGTTGACGAACCAGTCCAGCGTGAAGCCTTTCCACGGCAGCGACGGGAACAGGGAATCGTTGAAAGCGAAGGCGGCCGTCACCGCCAGCGGCAGCACCAGGTAGCCGAAGAACAGGGCGACGTAGCCGCGATAGCCCCAGCGCGCGAGGGCGGATTGCTGGATCGAGGGCAGCATCGCGCGCCTCCCCTGCCTCAGCCGCGCGCGATCGTGCTGGAGAGCGTCTGCCCGGTCAGCCGCAGCCCGATCCAGACGAGCAGCGACGAGCAGAGCAGGAGCACGAAGCCGAACGCCGCGCCGACCTCCCAATTGAAGCGCGTGATGAACTGCGTGTAGATGAAGCTGGTGAACCACAGGCTGCTCTTGCCGCCCAGCATGATCGGCGTCAGGTAGTTCCCGAGCGTCAGCATGAACACGACGATGCTGCCCGAGACGATTCCGGGCATCGCGTAGGGCACCACGATCTCGCGCAGCACGGCGAACCAGTTGCCGCCGAGGTCGTAGCCGGCCTCGACGAGCGCGTCGTCGAGGCTGTCGAGCGTCGAGACCAGCGGCACCACCATGAAGAGCAGGCAGGAGTAGACGAGGCCGACCATCACGGTCACGTCGTTGTAGAGCAGCTCGACCGGGCCGTCGACGAGGCCGGCCCATTGCAGCAGGCGCGACGCTATGCCGGTCTCGCGCAGCAGGATCATCCAGCCGAGCGTGCGGACCAGCTCGCTCGCCCAGAACGGCAGCAGGCAGAGCAGGAGCAGGAAGCCCTTGGCGCGGCCGCGCGCCAGCTTGGCGATGAAGTAGGCGGCGGGGAACGCGATCAGGAGCGTGAGCGCGGTCGCGAGCACGGACATCGCGACGGTGCGCGCGAGCGTCAGCCAGTAGACGGGCTCGTCGAGGAAGACCTCGTAGTTGGCGAGGCTCGTGCGGTAGACGCGCGGCGCGACCTTCTCGCTGACCGACAGGATGAAGATGTCGATGCGCGGGACGACGATCAGGAGCCCGATCCAGAGCGCGAACGGCGCCAGCAGGAGCGCAAGCATCAGGCGGCGTCCGTGCCTGTCGCGCATCGCCTAGCCCTCCGCGTCGGCCGAGCCTGCCGCGCTCGGCTGCGCGGGGAAGCAG
>JAEULF010000098.1 GCA_016793965.1 Alphaproteobacteria bacterium
GCCGAAATGCAGCGTCGCGAAGCCGCCCATCGACAGGCCGACGACATGCGCCTTGACGATCTTCAGGTGGTCGAGCACGGCAAGGATGTCGGCCACCGCGCGCGCCTGGGAGTAGCTGTCGACGCCCTCCGGCACGTCCGACGGCGGGTATCCCCTGGCCGCGAACGTGATGCAGCGGTGCCGGCGCGCGAAGAACCGAAGCTGGGGCTCCCAGGAGAGATAGGTGCCGCCGAACTCATGCACGAAGATGATCGGCGAGCCGGCGCCGGCCTCCTCGAAATGCAGCTTCACGCCGTCGTCAGCGATGGCAATGGGCATTGAGATCCTCTCAGAACAGAGGGCCGACCTGATTGCGGCCGCGCGCCGCCTCGGCCATGCGCGGCAGGAGCGCGCAGAAGCGCGCTGACCAGTCCTCCGGCACCGTCGTGCTCACTTTGACAAAACGATGGCCGCAGGTCTTGGAGTGGTACGAACCCTGGCGGATCATGACGCCCTGCTCGCGGTAAGCGTCGACCAACGCCTCCGGCGTGATGCCGGCCTGCGTGACATCGATGATCACGAAGTTGCCGTGCGAGGGGTAGATCGGCATCGCGAGCCCGGGCACCTTGGCGACGGCTTGCCGCATGGCGTCCTGGTTGCGGCGCTGCAGCGCTTGGACGCCGGGGAACCAGGAGTCCTTGATCTTCAGCCCGGCGATCGCGGCTTTCTGCGCGATCACGCTGCCGCCGAGCGTGTTGGGCGGCGCCGCGGCCAGGCGCTCGATCAGGTCCGGATGCGCGACGACGGCGCCGACGCGCAAGCCGGCGAGGCCCAGCCATTTCGAGAAGCTGTAGGTGACGATCGTGCGCTCGGGATAGAAGCGCCAGGCGAGCGTGTGACCGTCGGCGAAATGGCGGTAGGTGCAGTCATGGATCAGGTAGGCGCCGGCGCGCTTGGCGATGGCGCAGAACGCCTCGATCTCCTGCGCCTCGTAGCGGATGCCCAGCGGGTTGTTCGGGTCGACGATGTAGATGAGCTTGGTCGTCGGCGTGACCGCCGCCTCGAGCTGCGCCGGCGTCAGCTTGAACTTGGCCGCCGGGTCATAGATCGGGATCTCGATGACCTTGGCGCCGGCCGCGCGGGTGAACGCCACGGGCCACTTCCATCCGGGATCGGTCGTGACGAAGGTGTCGCCCGGCTCGGCGAGTGTGCGGCAAGCGATGTACAGGCCCTCGACGGCGCCGTCGGTGCAGTAGACCGAGGCGCCCTCGATGCCGAGATCCTGAAGGATCAGGCGGCGCAACTCCTCGAAGCCGGCGGGCGGTGCGTAGGCGTGGAACTCCTCAGCCTCGACCGCGTCGCGGAGCGCCTGCTTGACCGCCGGATGCATCGGCAGGTGGTTGGTGTTCTGGCCGAGCCAATAGAGGCCCTTGGTCGAGAACAGCTCGTCGAAGTACCGGTTCTTCGCCTCGAACTCGCGCATTCGCCCGTCCTTCAGATGCCCGCGACTCAGATGATCGAGCGCTTGGCGGAGATGCCGCCGTCGATGGTGACGACGGTGCCCGTGATGTAGCCGGCGCGCGGGCTGGCCAGGAACGCCATGAGGTCGGCGACCTCCTGCGCGGTCGCCGGCCGCCCGCCCGGGTACTTGGCGAAAAGCTCCTGCCAGCGGCTCTCGTCGCCGTGCCAGTCCTTGGCGCGTCGCTTCATGAGCTTGATCATGCGGTCGGTGGCGACCGGCCCCGGGTTGACGCCGACGACGCGGATGCCGTGGTCGAGGCTGGCGCCGCCGAGCGCCTTCGTGAAGGACATCAGGGCTGCGTTGCCGGTCGAGCCGGCGATGTAGTTCGCGTCCCAGTTCTCGCCCGAGTTGCCGATGTCGTTGACGATCACGCCCGACTTGCGGGCCTTCATCCCGGCATAGCACTCGCGCGCCAGAGTGATGTAGCCGAACACCTTGAGCTCGAAGCCGCGGCGCCAGTCGGCGTCCGCGAGCGTGTCGAGCGCGCCCGCCGGGATGTCGCCGGCGTTGTTGATCAGGATGTCGACAGCGCCTGCCCGTCTTGCCAGCTCGATCATCGCCTCGGGAGTCGACAGGTCCATGGCGTGCGCCGCGACCCTGACGCCGTGCTTCTTGGCGATGGACGCGGCGGCGTCGTCCAGCTCCTTCTTCGAGCGGGCGGCGAGGTGGAGGTGGCATCCCTCGGCGGCAAAGGTCTCGGCCGACGCCAGTCCGATGCCCTTCGACGCGCCGGTGATCAGCACGGTCTTGCCTTCGAGATCGAGCTTCATGGTTCGCGTTCCGTCCCTTGGTGTGCGCGCTCAGGCCGTGGCGGCCTGCTTGGCCGCCTTGTCGTCGACGGTCAGGTGCTGCGCCTTCATGTGCTTGCCGAGGTAGTAGTCGCCGAAGCGCACAGGCTCGTACTTGGGCGGCTTCGTCGGATCGATGACCTTGATCTCCGCGTCGAAGTTGGGGTTCTGGAAGAACACGATGGTCATGCGGCGGTTGGCGGCATGCGCGCGCGGCGGGTTGGCGACGCGGTGCAGGTTCGAGAGCCAGCGGTCGTTCGTCCAGCGCATCATCAGGTCGCCGATGTTGCAGACCAGCGTGCCCTTCGGCGGGTGAACGTCGACCCACTCGCCGCTGCGGATCTTCACCTGCAGCCCTCCGGGAACGTCATCGCCGCGCAGCACGGTGACCGTGCCGTAGTCGCTGTGCGCGCCGGCGCGCAGCTGCCCCGGCTCGGGCTCGCGCAGCTGCGGCGGGTAGAGGATGGCGCGGAAGGTGCTGGTGTGCCTGTCCACCTTGTCGTCGAAAGCGCGCTCGTCGAGGCCGAGCGCCACGGCGAAGATGCGCAGCACCGTGACGGCCGTTCGGTCGAAGTCGCGGTACAGCGTCTCGAACGCCTTGCGGAAGCCTGCGGGCCGCTCGGGGAACATGTTCGGCAGGAAGAACGCCTTCTCCGCAGGCGTGCCGACCGCTGCCGGCGGAGCGCCGTCGATCGGCCCCATGCCGAAGCTCTCCTGCAGGTCAGGGGCCGTCTTCTCGCCGAGCGAGTAGGCGAGGCCGCGGTCGCCGACCCAGGTGTAGCCGCGGCTCACCTTGGAGGGCGGTCGCTCGATCCTCCGCTTCTCCTCCATCGGCAGGTCGAAGAAGGCGAAAGCGAGGCGCCGCGCCTCCTCGATGTTCGCTTCCGGGACGCCATGGCCCGCGACGGTGAAGAAGCCGATCTCCTCGCAGGCGCGACGGATCTCGTCCGCAACCCTCTGCTTTTCCAGCCGGCCGCCGGCGATGAAGGGCGCGATGTCGATGACGGGAACTTGCTCGAGCGGCATGACGCGGACTCCGTCTAGCGTCCCGCTCCCGGGGTGGCCGGGAGCGGGACAGTCGGACTCACTGCTTCTGGATCTTCACGACTTCGCGCACCACGGTATCGTTGCCCTTGTTCTCGGTCAGGTAGACGTCGAAGTTGTAGGCTTGTCCCTTGGCGTCGAACTTGTAGTTGCCCATGATGCCGTTGAAGTCCGTCTTCGACAGCGCGTCGCGCAGCTTCTCGCCCTCGGTCGAGCCGGCGCGCTTGATCGCCTCGGCGACGATGTAGACGGTCTGATAGCCCGCGGCCGAGAACTTGTTGGGCATCTCCTTGTACTTGGCCTGGTAGTCGGCGATGAACTTCTTGTTCTTCGGCGTGTCCAGAGCCGAGACCCACTCGATCACGCCGAACACCTTGTCGGTGAAGGGCGCGACGAGCTTGTTGAACTGCTCGGCCGTGTAGGCGCCCTCGCCGAGGATCGGCACCTGGATGCCGAGCTGGCGCGCCTGCTTGGTGATGTTGGCAGCGTTCTGGAACCCGCCCGTCGAGAAGATCGCCTCCGGCCGGCTGGCGCGGATCTTGGTCAGCGCCGCATTGAAGTCCGTGTCGTTGCGGTCGAAGAACTCCGTCGCGGTGACCTCGCCGCCGAGCTTCTTGAAGGTCTCGCCGTAGGATGCCGACGCGGAGCGGCCCCAGTCGTCGCTCGTGACGATGAACGCGAACCTCTTGCCGCCGGCCGCCTTCATGATCGAGGCGCCCATCGACATGCCGTTGAGGGTCGTGGTCGTGGTCGCGCGGAAGAACCAGGGATTGCCCTGCTCGGTCAGGCGCTCGGCCGTGGAGACGCCGGTGACCTGCGGGATGCCGTACTTCTTCACCACCTCGGCGATGGCGCCGGAGCCCGAGCTGCAGATCGCGCCGATGATCGCGACGACCTTCTGCTGGTTGATCAGCTTCTCTGCGCTCGAGGCGGACTGAGCGGGATTGCAGGCGCCGTCCTCAGAGCTCAGCGCGACCTTGCGGCCGAGCACGCCGCCGGTGGCGTTGATCTCCTCGACGGCAAGCTTGGCGCCGTTGAGCTTGGTGATGCCGTCATAGGACACGCCGCCGGTGAGCGGGTAGACCGCGCCGAGCTGGATGTCCTGAGCCTGCGCTCCGGCAGCGAGCGCCAGCGCCAGGCAGGACGTCGTGATGCTGAGCATGATTCGCGTCATGGTCGTCTCCTTGCTGGTTTCAGTGCCGGGCAGCGGCCTCCCCGCCGTCTTCCCGGTCGCGACCCTTCCCGGCCCTGCGGCCGAGATAGGAGGCCTGGATGGCCGGATCCGCGAGCAGCGCCCTGCCCTGTCCTTCGCGGACGATGCGGCCGTTCTCGATCACGTAGGCGCGCTGCGCATGGCTCAACGCGAGCACGGCGTTCTGCTCGACCAGGAGCACCGCCGTACCGCTCGCATGGATGCTGCGGATCGTCTCGAACAGCGCCTCGATGACGATGGGCGCCAGGCCAAGCGTCGGCTCGTCGAGCATCAGGAGGCGCGGGCTGCTCATCAGCGCGCGGCCGACGGCGACCATCTGCTGCTCGCCGCCGGAGAGCGTTCCCGCTGCCTGGCTCCTGCGTTCGGCCAGCCGCGGGAAGAGCGTGAGCACCCGGTCCATGTCGCGAGCGACGGCGCCGGCGTCGCGGCGCGTGTACGCTCCCAGCGACAGGTTCTCGGCGACCGTCAGCGCCGGCCAGAGCTTGCGCTCCTCCGGGCAGTGCGCGACGCCCGCGCGCAGGATGTCCTTCGGCGCGCGGCCAGCGATCGGCTTGCCGTCGAAGGTGATGCTGCCGGTCGACGGCGCGACGATGCCGGAGACCGCGCGCAGCAGCGTCGTCTTGCCGGCGCCGTTGGCGCCGACCAGCGCCACGAACTCGTCCTTGCCGACGGCGAGCGAGGCGCCGTCGAGCGCGCGGAAGGCGCCGAAGCTGCATGTCACGCTGTCAAGCTGCAGCACCGGACCACCCCTTGCCCAGATAGGCCTCGACCACGCGCCTGTCGCCGGAGACGTCGTCGGGACGCCCCTCGGCGATGCGCTCGCCATGATGCAGGACGACGACGCGATCGGAGACGGACATGACAAGGCGCATGTTGTGCTCGATGAGCAGCACGCCCATGCCGAGGTCGCGGATCCGACGGATGGTCGCCTCCATCCGGCCCGCTTCCTCGGGGTTCATCCCGGACGCCGGCTCGTCTAGGAGCAGGAGGCGCGGCGACGCGGCGAGGCCGACGGCGATCTCGAGCAGGCGTTGCTCGCCGTAGGAGAGCGCGCGCGCCTGCAGCGACTCCTTGGCGGCGAGGCCGACGAAGTCGATCAGCTCGCGCGCGCGCCGCGTCGCGTCCGCGGCGAAGGCGGCGCAAGCGGAACCGCGCAGCAGCACGTCGGCGATGCCGAACCGGCGATGGCAGAGGGCTCCGGTGCGCACGCACTCGACGAGGGTGAGCTGCGGGAAGACCTCCGTCTTCTGGAAGGTGCGCACGATGCCGAGGCGCGCGATGGCGTGGGGCGGCTGGCCGGAGATGCG
>JAEULF010000103.1 GCA_016793965.1 Alphaproteobacteria bacterium
TAGATGCGAGGCCTCTCCCACACAAGGAGGCCCACCATGCTCCGATCGATGCTGCGCGGCGGCGTCGCGCTTCTCGCGCTCCCCTGCGCTCTGCTCACCGTCTCGTCCGGCGCCCGCGCCGACCAGGCGTTCCCGGCGACCCTCGTCGGCCATGCCGTGCTGCCGGCCCAGACCTACATCGACGCCCCGGCCGACGCGCCGGCCGACCTCAAGGTCAGCGGCAAGTTCACGACCGGCACGCGCGTCGATTCCGTCGGCACGGTCGAGGGCAAGTCGGCCGGCCGCCCGACCGGCGTGTCCCTGCCCTTCAAGGGCCAGCCGATCCAGGGCCATTCCGGCATCAAGGCGATGCCGGACGGCACGTTCTGGATCGTCACCGACAACGGCTTCGGCTCGAAGGCGAACTCGCCCGACGCCATGCTGTTCCTCAACCGCTACCGGATCGACTGGGACAAAGGGACGTTCGAGCGGCTGCAGACGGTGTTCCTGCACGATCCGGACAAGGTCGTGCCGTTCCGCATCACGCACGAGGGCACGGAGAAGCGCTACCTGACCGGCTCCGATTTCGACATCGAGGGCTTCCAGATCGCCGGCGGCGCCTTCTGGATCGGCGACGAGTTCGGGCCGTTCCTGATCAAGGCCGACATGACCGGCAAGGTGCTGAAGGTGGTCGAGACCAAGGTCGACGGCTTCGCCGTGCGCTCGCCCGACCATCCGGCGGTCGGCTCGGCCGGCGCGCCCAACCAGACCGGCAGCTTCAACCTGCGCCGCTCGAAGGGCTACGAGGGCCTCGCCGGCTCGAAGGACGGCCGCTTCCTCTACGCGCTGCTCGAGGGCCCGCTCTGGAACCCCGATGCCAAGGACTACGAGAAGACGGCTGACGGAAAGGAGTTCCTGCGCATCATCGAGTTCGACGTCGCCAAGGAGGCGTGGACCGGACGGCACTGGCGCTACGTGCTCGAGCAGAACGGCAATGCCATCGGCGACTTCAACATGGTCGACGCCACCACGGGTCTCATCATCGAGCGCGACAACGGCGAGGGGACGGCCGACAAGGCCTGCCCGGCCGACCAGAAGCGCACGGACTGCTTCCACGACCTGGCGAAGTTCAAGCGCGTCACCAAGATCGAGCTGAGCGACGCCAATGCCGGCCAGGCGGTGCGCAAGATCGGGCATATCGACCTGATGAAGATCGCCGACCCTGGCAAGAAGGCCCGCAAGCCGCTCAATGACGGCGTGCTGACCTTCCCGTTCTTCACGATCGAGAACGTCGAGGTGATCGACGCGCGGCACATCGTCGTCGGCAACGACAACAACCTGCCCTTCTCGTCGAGCCGCGAGCCGAACAAGGCGGACGACAACGAGCTGGTGCTGCTCGAGGTCGAGGCGTTCCTCAAGGCGCGCTGACGGGTCGGACGGCGGGGCGCCGCGAGCCGCGCCCCGCCGCTGCGCGAGCATTGACCCGAAGGGCGCCAAGCACGGCACCACGATGAATCCCAGGCGCCGGGTAGCCCGGCGTCGCGACTGCCGTCACGCCTCGTCGTAGTCGAGCACCAGCTCGTCGGTCAGCGGGCGCGCCTGGCAGGAGAGCGCGAAGCCGGCCTCGACCTCCCAGGGATCGAGGGCGAAGTTCTTCGCCATCTCCACCTTGCCCAGCCGTACCAGGCAGCGGCAGGTCTGGCAGACGCCGCCCTTGCAGGAGAAGGGCAGCTCCAGACCGGCCGCGGTGCCGGCGTCGATCACGGCGGGAGCGGCGACGTCGCCGAACGGCATGGCGAATTCGTGCCGCACGCCGTCGCGGATCACCGTGACGCGGCAGGTGCCGGCCTTCGCCGGCGCGTCCGCCGCGCGCGGGCGCGCCGGCGCTGCCGGCTGCTCGGGCGAGGCGAAGCGCTCGACATGGATCGCCGTCGGCGCCACGCCCGCGTCGCACAGCCCGCCGGCGACGTCGTCCGCCATCGAGCCCGGGCCGCAGACGAAGGCGGCGTCGATCGCCCGCGGGCGCAGCAATCCGCCGCACAGCGCGTTGACCTTGGCCGCGTCGATGCGGCCGTTGAGCAGATCGACGTCCTGGCGCTCGCGGCTCAGCACGTGCAGCAGCTGGAAGCGCGCCATGTGCGCGTTCTTCAGGTCCTCCAGCGCCTCGCGGAACATGATCTGCGCGACCGTGCGGTTGCCGGCGACCAGCGTGAAGCGGCTGCGCGGCTCCGCCGCCAGCACCGTCCGGGCGATCGACAGGATCGGCGTGATGCCGCTGCCGGCCGCGAAGGCGACGTAGGCGCGGGCCGCCGTCGGGTCGACTGCCGGGCCGAAGCGGCCTTGCGGCGTCATGACGTCCAGCACGTCGCCCGCCTTGATCCGCGCGCAGGCGAAGGTCGAGAAGCGCCCCCCCGGCACGCGCTTGATGCCGACGCTGAGCCCCTCGCCCTCGGCGCTGCAGATCGAGTAGCTGCGCCTGACCTCGGCGCCGTCGATCGCCGCGCGCAGCGTCAGGTACTGGCCGCAACGGAAGCGGTAGAGGGGCGCCAGGTCCGGCGGCACGGCGAGGTCGAGCGTCACGGCGTCCGCCGTCTCCGGCCGCACGGCGGCGACGACGAGCGGATGGAAGGCCGGCTTCGGGGGGGCGGGCTCGGGCGCCACGGTGCCTCTCAGATGCACTTGAAGCGGTCGAACGGCTCGCGGCAGTCGAGGCAGCGCCAGAGCGCCTTGCAGGCCGTCGAGCCGAAGCGGCTGATCTCCTCGGTGCGCGCGCAGCCGCAGCGCGGGCACGCCGGAGGCGAGGCCTGGCCGAGCAGGGCCGCGCGCCCGCCGCCGGCCTCCGGAGGCGCGATGCCGTAGGCGCGCAGCCTCTCGCGGCCGGCATCGGTCATCCAGTCGGTCGTCCAGGCCGGCGCCAGCACGGTCTCCACGCGGTGGCGCGCGAAGCCGGCGGCGTCGAGCGCCCGCGCCACGTCGAGCCGGATCGCCGCCGTCGCCGGGCAGCCGGTATAGGTCGGCGTCAGCGTCACCACGACGACGCCGTCCTCCGCGCGCACGTCGCGCACGATGCCGAGATCGACGATCGACAGGACGGGCACCTCCGGGTCCATGACGCCGTCGAGGACGGCGCGCACGGCGTCGAGGTCCGGGAGGTCCGGCGCGCCCTCGTCGGCCAAGGCTGCCGCGGCGCTCACCAGCGCGCTCCGGGATAGGCGCGCTGCAGGAATTGCATGGTCGCGAGCAGGTGGCCGAGATGCTCGCTGTGGCGCCCGGCGATGCCGCCGGCCTGCATCCAGCCCTCGGCCGGCGCCGCCAGGGTCGCCTCGGCGAGCACGGCGTCGATGCGGGCGCGCCAGCGCAGGCGCAGCGCCTGCAGGTCCGGCGCGATGCCGGCGGCCTGCAGCGCCGCATGGGCGTCGTCCGACTGGAACATCTCGCCGGTGTAGGGCCAGAGCGCATCGAGCGCCGCGGCGACGCGCGCATGCGATTCATCGGTCCCGTCGCCGAGCCTGATGACCCAGTCCGCGCTGTGCTTGAAGTGGTACGCCGCCTCCTTGACGGCCTTGCCCGCGATCGCTGCCAGGCGCGAATCCGTCGAGCCCTGCAGCGCCGCCTGCAGCTCCAGGTCATGGGCGTCGAACAGCAGCTGGCGGACCATGGTGCGGCCGAAATCGCCGTTCGGCTGCTCGGCCAGGAGGAGATTGCGGAAGTCGAAGCCGTCGCGCAGGAAGGCGAGCGCGTCGGCATCGCGTCCCCTGCCCTCGACCTCGGCGGCATAGGTCAGCAGCTCGTTGGCCTGGCCCGTCAGGTCGAGCGCCACGTTGGCGAGCGCGATGTCCTCCTCGAGCACGGGACCGTGCCCGCACCATTCGGAAAGGCGATGGCCGAGCACCAGCGCCGTGTCGCCGAGACGCAGCAGGTAGCGGAAGAGCGCGTCGCTGCGGTCGAGGGTAGCCATGCGTCAGGTCCGTCGCTCTTGCGCAGCCATCGTCAGATGTTCTTCACGCCGTCCGGCATGGGATAGAAGGTCGGGTGGCGGTAAGCCTTCTCTGCCATGGGATCGAACAGCGCGGCCTTCTCGCCGGGGTCCGACGCGACGATCGCCGCGGACGGCACGACCCAGATCGAGACGCCCTCGGCGCGCCGCGTGTAGACATCGCGCGCCATGTCCAGCGCCATCGCCTGGTCGGGCGCGTGCAGGCTGCCGAAATGGCGGTGCGCGAGGCCGGTCTTCGAGCGCACGAAAACCTCGAACAGCGGCCAATCCCTCTCGCCCGCGGCTTTCTCGCCCTTGGCCTTCTCGGTCATCGCACGCCCCTGGTCCATCGCCGGCCCGTCCGCTAGCCGGCCTTCTTCATCGCCCGCGCGCGCGCCTTCTCCGCGTGCGCGAGCGCCGCCGCGCGCACCCAGGCGCCGTCCTCATGCGCCTTGCGGCGCGCGGCGAGCCGCTCGCGGTTGCACGGGCCGTTGCCGGCCAGGACCTCGTTGAACTCGGTCCAGTCGATCGCGCCGAAGTCGTAGCTGCCCCGCGCCGCGTTCCAGCTCAGCGCAGGGTCCGGGACCTTGAGCCCGATGAACTCGGCCTGCGGCACGGTCACGTCGATGAAGCGCTGGCGCAGCTCGTCGTTCGACTGCCGCTTGATCTTCCAGCGCATGCTCTGCGCGCTGTGCAGGGATTCCTTGTCCGACGGGCCGAACATCATCAGCGACGGCCACCACCACCGGTCGAGCGCGTCCTGCGCCATCCGGCGCTGCGCCGACGTGCCCCGCGCAAGCGCGATCATGATCTCGTAGCCCTGGCGCTGGTGGAAGCTCTCCTCCTTGCAGATGCGCACCATGGCGCGCGCGTAGGGCCCGTAAGAGCAGCGGCAGAGCGCCACCTGGTTCATGATGGCCGCGCCGTCGACCAGCCAGCCGATGGCGCCGATGTCGGCCCAGCTCGTGGTCGGGTAGTTGAAGATCGACGAGTACTTGGCCTTGCCCGAGAGCAGCTGGTCGATCAGCTCGGCGCGCGACACGCCGAGCGTCTCGGCCGCGCTGTAGAGATAGAGGCCGTGGCCGCCCTCGTCCTGCACCTTGGCGAGCAGCACCATCTTGCGCCGCAAGGTCGGCGCGCGCGTGATCCAGTTGCCCTCCGGCAGCATGCCGACGACCTCGGAATGGGCGTGCTGCGAGATCTGGCGGACCAGCGTCTTGCGGTAGCCCTCGGGCATCCAGTCCTTCGGCTCGATCTTCTCCTCGCGATCGACGCGCTCCTGGAATCGCTTGGCCTCCGGGCCGGCGGCGGCCTCGATCGGGATCGTCTTGTCGCCCGCGGCGATGTTGAGCCCCTGCGTGTACATCCCCGTCCTCCCAATAGCGGCATCTTGGCATAGAGCATGCCATCGAGAAACCCGATGCTGCGGACGCTATAGGCGAGTCGTTCAGTCGGCCAAGCGCAGGCCGGTCCCGGCCCCGGGCGGCGGAAGCGGTGCCCTGGCGAAGCGCGCCCCCTCGGAGCGGCGCCGCCGATCCTCAGCGCGACGCCCAGACGAGCGCCATGGGCAGCGCCGGCACGTAGGTCACGAGCAGCAGGACGGCCACGCTGACGACGAAGATGGGGATCAGGCTGCGCGTCATGGCGCCCATGCCCACGCCGGCGATGCGGGCGGCGACGAAGAGGGTGCCGCCGACCGGCGGCGTATAGAGCCCGATCGCGAGGTTGCAGGTCATGATGAGCCCGAGATGGACGGGATCCACGCCGAACGCGCGTGCCGTCGGGATGAAGAGCGGCGCGGTGAGGATCAGGGCCGGCACCGGCTCGATGAAGATGCCGAGCAGCAAGAGCGCGATGTTGAGCAGCAGCAGGAAGCCCCACTGGGAGCCGGAGATGCTTCGAACCAGCTCGATCAGCATCGCAGGCACCTGCTCGATGGTGATGAGCCAGGCGAGCGCAGCGGTCGCGCCGATCACCACCATGACGACGGCGCTGGTGGCGAAGGAGTCGAGGACGAGGCGCGGCACGTCGCGCCACGCGATGTCGCGGTAGACGAACCGAGCGATGACGAAGCCGTAGATTACGGCAACTGCAGCAGACTCCGTCGGCGTGAAGATGCCGGTCCAGATGCCGCCCAGGATCGCGACCGGCATCAGCAGCGCCGGCAGGCAGGCAAGGAAGCTGCGCCGGAGCTGCTCGGCGCTCGGCCGCGCCCCGCCGGGGTCGCAACCGGTCCGCCGCCCGTGCCAGACGCAGATCACGATCATGCCGAGCGCGAACAGGATGCCTGGCACGACGCCCGACAGGAACAGGTCCTTGACCGAGACGTTGCCGACGAAGCCATAGACGAGCATGGGGATCGACGGCGGGATGATGACGGCAAGCGTGCCCGCCGCCGACACGAGAGCGGCCCCGAACGGCTTGCCGTAGCCGCGCGCCGCCATGGCCGGGATCATCACGCTGCCGATCGCCGCCGAGCCGGCGACCGCCGAGCCGGAGACGCCGCCGAACAGCAGCGACGACACGACCGTCACGATGCCGAGGCCGCCGGGCAGGAAGCCGAAGATCATGCTCGCGAAAGCGACGATGCGGCGGCCGACGCCGCCGCGCGACAGCAGCTCGCCCGCGACGATGAAGAGGGGGACGGCGACGAGGTGGAACGCCTCGACGCCGCCCACGAAGCTCAGCACGACGGACTGGATGGGATGCGACAAGCCGAACGCGGCAATCACGCCGAACGTCGTCAGCAGCAGGGCGTAGACGAGCGGCACGCCGGCGAGGGCGAACGCGAAGAACACGGCGAAGATGACGAGCAGGAGCATGCGGCCTACCCCTCGCTGCCGGCCGCCGTGCCGCTGGCGGCGCGCAGCGCGTCGTTCAGCACGAACAGGAGAGCCGCCAGCGCGCCGACCGGAAGCCCGAGATACTGCAGCCCGACGGGCCAGTAGAGCACCGTCATCTCCTGGCCCCAGCTTGAGCGCACGATGGCGGCGCCGGACCAGGCGAGCGCGAGCAGCGTACCGGCCGAGACCAGGTTGATCGCGACGGCGGCCCGCCGTCGCGCCCGCGGGGGCAAGCCGTCGACGACTTCCGACACCGCCATGTGCCCGCCGCGCCGGGTGGCGACCGCGCCGCCGACGAACGTGGTCCAGACCATCAGGAACTCGACCAGCTCGGTCGTCCACGCGACATCGACGTCGAGGAAGACCCGCGCCAGCACGTTGGCGAAGACCAGCGCGACGATGACCAGCCCTGCGCCGACGAGCGCCCAGTCGAGCAGCGCCCCGAGGGCTGCGAGAGCCCTCGGGGCCGGCGGCGCGGGCGGGAGGAGAGGCATGAGCGGAGCCGCCTGCGCGAGCGTCAGTTGGACGGCAGCGCTTTGCGCACAGCTTCGGTGTCGGCGAGGATCGCGTCGACGTCCGCGCCGTACGTTCCGCGGGCCTTCTCGTAGACCGAGCTCGCCGCCTTCCGGAACGCGGCGATGTCGGGCCTGCTGACCTTGGCGCCCTTCGCGGTCATCTCGTCGAGCAGGCGCTGGTCGTTGGCGCGGACCTCCTCGCGGCTGAACTTGGCGGCAGCTTGCGCCGCGCGCACGATCGCGGCCTGGTCGGCCTGCGACAGCTTCTGCCAAGTCCGCTCGGACACCGCGAGGGGGATCGGGCTGTAAACGTGCTGCGTCAGCGTGATGTACGGCGCCACCTCGTAGAAGCGCAGCGAGTTGATCGTGTCGATCGGGTTTTCCTGTCCGATCACCGTGCCCTGCTGGATCGCCAGGTAGACCTCGGTCACCGGCAGCACGACGGGCGTGAAGCCTATGGATTCCATGATCCACCGGATCATGTCGTTCGGGAACACGCGCATCTTCTTGCCCTTGGCGTCAGCCGGCGAGCCGAGGGGCTCCTTCGTCGTGAAGCTGCGGAAGCCGGCCTCCCACGTCGCCAGGATGCGGAGCCCCTTGGCCGGCAGCAGGTCGAACTGGGCCTGCAGCCATTTCGATTCGTCGTAGAGCTTCCAGCCCTGGGCGTAGCCGTCGACGAGATAGGGCAACGCCGTCAGGTTCAACGTCTTCACGTGCGGCGCGTAGGAGCCGGTCCCCGAAACGGTGAAATCGACGCCGCCAAGCTGCAGCTGCTCGATCGCCTTCGGATCGTTCGCCAGCTGGCCGGAGTGGAAGACCTGGACCTTGTAGCGCCCCTGCGTGCCCTCCTCGACCTGCTTGGCGAACAGCTCGGCAGCTTTCTGCCGCGCGCCGGTCGCCGTGTCGGTGTGGCTGAACCTCAGGACCGTCTGCGCCTGGGCCTGCACCGCCAGCGTCCCGGCTATCGCGATAGCGCCGACCGACGCAGCCAGGCGCTGCCATGATCCGCTACGCATGGTCTCCTCCCTCGATGATTGTTGTCAGCGTCGCTCGCGCGGGCCGCCTCGCGGTCGCGCGCAAATCTCCTTGCGCGCTCCGCGTGTCGGAATTACGTATACATTATTGCACGCACTGTCAACGCGCGACGGAGGCGACTTGATCGACCTGGGGAGCGTGACCGTTGCCGGCGCCGGGCTGGCGCGGCCGGAGTGCGTCCTGGCGCATGCGAGCGGGCGCGTGTTCGCCTCCGACTGGACGGCGGGCGGCGGCGTCGCGGTGATCGAGCCGGACGGCCGAACCTGGAAGGTCCTGGCAAAGGATCCGCCCGAGCCCTTGCGCCCGAACGGCATCGCGCTGCTGCCCGGCGGAGCGTTCCTCCTCGCGCACCTCGGCGCCGAGACGGGCGGCGTCTACGAGCTGCGCCCTGACGGCACCGTGCTGCCCCGCCTCTTGGCGATCGACGGGACGCCGCTGCCGCCCACCAACTTCGTGCTCACGGATCGCCGAGGGCGGATCTGGGTGACCGTCAGCACGCGCCAGCGGCCCCGGGCGCTGGGCTACCGCGCCGACGTCGCCGACGGCTTCATCGCGCTGATCGACGGTGCAGGCGCGCGGATCGTCGCCGACGGCATCGGCTACGCCAACGAGTGCGCGCTTGACGCCGCGGGCGACCGGCTCTTCGTCAACGAGACCTTCGCGCGGCGGCTGACGGCGTTCGATGTGGACGGGCAAGGCCGGCTGTCGGGCAGGCGCGAGGTCGCGCGCTTCGGCGCAGGCACCTATCCCGACGGCCTGTGCCTCGATGCGAGCGGCGACCTCTGGATCACCAGCATCGTGAGCAACCGCGTCATCCGGGTCGGCGCGGGCGGCCGCCAGGAAACGGTGCTGCAGGACGCAGATCCAGCGCATGTGGACTGGTGCGAGGCCGCCTTCCGCGACGGCAAGCTGGGGCGGCCGCACCTCGACAAGGCTGCCGGGAGCCGCCTGCGCAACGTGTCGAGCCTCGCATTCGGCGGCAGCGACCTGCGCACCGCCTATCTCGGCTGCCTGCTCGGCGATGCGATCGCCTTGTTCTCCGCGCCGGTCGCAGGCATGCCCCCGGCGCACTGGGACCACGACATTTCGGCCCTGCTCGGTCGTGGCCCATCCGCGCGCCCATGAAGGACCGCACCCCATGAAAGCGAACTCCGCGTTCAAGATCGCCGTGATGCCCGGGGACGGGATCGGCAACGAGGTGACGCAGCCCTGCCTCGACATCCTTGACGCAGCCGCGGCCCGCGCCGGCGGCTTCGCGCTCGCGTACGAGACGCTGCCGGCCGGCGCCGCCTGCTACCGCGACACGGGCAGCGCCCTGCCGGCGGCGACCATGGCGGCCGCACGCAAGGCCGACGCCATTCTCCTGGCGGCGATGGGGCTGCCGCATATCCGCTATCCCGACGGCACGGAGATCGCGCCGCAGCTCGACCTGCGCGTCGAGCTCGGCCTCTATGCCGGCGTCCGCCCTGCGCGCATGGTACTCGGCACGCCGCCGGTCCTCGCCGACGCGCGCGCCGCCACGATCGATTTTGTGCTCATTCGGGAATCGACAGAGGGTCTGTTCGCACTGCGCGGCAAGGGCACGAACGTCGGCGACGTCGAGGCGCGCGACACCATGGTCATCACCCGCGCCACCAGCGAGCGCCTGTTCGACTTCGCCTTCCGCCTCGGCCGCGCGCGCAAGCGGCTCGGCCGCCCCGGCAAGGTGACCTGCGTGGACAAGGCCAACGTGCTCCAGTCCTTCGCGTTCTTCCGGCGGATCTTCGACGAGCGCGCGGCGCGCCATCCCGACATCGACGCCGGGCATGCCTATGTCGATGCGACCGCCCTCGCCATGGTCCGCCGGCCCTGGGACCTCGACGTCCTGGTGACCGAGAACATGTTCGGCGACATCCTGTCGGACCTCGCGGCCGGGCTGGTCGGCGGCATGGGCATGGCACCCTCGGCCGATATCGGCGACGAGCACGCGGTGTTCCAGCCCTGCCACGGCACCGCGCCGGACATCGCCGGCCAGGGCAAGGCCAACCCGACCGCCATGTTCCTGTCCGGCGCCATGATGCTGGAATGGCTGGCCGAGCGGCACGAGCACCGCGGCTGCGCCATGGCCGCCGCCCTGATCCGCACTGCAGTCGATGAGGCCTTCGCTTCCGGACGGCTGGTGCCGGCGGAGATGGGCGGGCCGGCGGGAACGCACGCTGTCCTCGGCGCCGTCATGGCGGCGTTGAACCAGATCGATCCAGGCCGCGTCGCGGCCGGTTGACGGGAAGCGGGTACCTCTGATGGCAAAGCTGCGCGTCGCCTGCGTCGGTGCCGGCTACTTCAGTCGCTTCCAGTACGAGGCCTGGGCACGGATGCCCGACGTCGCGCTCGTCGCCGCATGCAACCGCTCGCCGGAGCCAGTCCGCGCAGTGGCTACGACCTATGCCATACCGACAACCTACGACGACGTGGCGGAGATGCTCGACCGGGAGCGGCCAGACCTGCTCGACATCATCACGCCGCCGGAGACGCACCTCGCCTATGTCCAGGAGGCAGCGCGCCGCCGCATCCCGGCCATCTGCCAGAAGGCGTTCTGCCGCACCCTGGCGGAGGCTGAGACAGCGACGGCAGCAGCCGCGGCGGCGGGCTCGCTCCTCGTCGTGCACGAGAATTTCCGCTTTCAACCCTGGCACCAGGAGGCAAGCCGGATCATCGCCGCCGGCGGCATCGGCGAGCCCTACCAGGTCAGCTTCCGGCTCCGCCCCGGCGACGGCCAGGGGCCGCGCGCTTATCTCGACCGCCAGCCCTACTTCCAGCAGATGGAGCGGTTCCTGGTGCACGAGACGGCGATCCATCTGATCGACACCTTCCGCTTCCTGCTCGGCGAGGTGACGGGCGTCTTCGCTCGGCTCAAGCGACTCAATCCGGCGATCAAGGGCGAGGATGCCGGCCTCATCCTGTTGGACTTCAGCTCGGGCGCACGCGGCCTGTTCGACGGCAACCGCCTGGTCGACCACGCGACCGACAACTGCAGGCGCACCATGGGCGAGATGCTGGTCGAGGGATCGGAGGCCGTGCTGCGGCTCGACGGGCGAGGCCGGCTTCTCCGGCGCGCACGGGGCAGCGCGCAGGAGGAGGAGATCGCGTATAGTTGGGAGGATCGCGGATTCGGAGGGGATTGCGTCTATCGCCTGCAGCGCCATGTCGTCGACCATCTGCGAGGTCACGGGCCGGCGATGAACCGCGCCGCCGACTATCTCGCGAACCTGCGCGTCGAGCAGGCAGTCTACGACTCCGATCGCAGCGGGCGGTGGATCGCGCTCTGACCGCTCCGCTCGGCCGGCGGGCAGGGAACGGACGGACGCACGATGGCGGACAAGAAGGGGCCAGCCGCAAGAGCGCCGGGCAAGAAGCCGCGTCCCGCCAACGCGGGTCGCGAACGGCAGGCGACACGGCAAGCGCGGGCTCGGGCGGAGACGGATGGGCGCGTCCCGCAGACCCAGAAGGCGTACGAGGCGATCAAGCTACGCATCTTGAACAACGTCCTGCCACCTGGCTCGCAGGCGCTCGAACAGGAGCTTGCCGCTGCCCTCGGCATGAGCCGCACCCCGGTGCGCGAAGCGATGATGCGTCTGGCAAGCGAAGGGCTGGTCGCCGTGCGGCCGCGCCATGGCATGCGCGTGCTGCCAATCTCCGTTGCCGACATGGCGGAGATCTACGAGATCCTGACCGAGCTTGAAGCCACGGCTGCACGGGCCATAGCGGCGCGCGGCCCGACTCCGGCCGAGATCAAGGGACTGGAAGACGCCGTGGCCGAGATGGACAAGGCGCTGTGCGGCGACGACCTCGCGGCCTGGGCCGCCGCCGACGAGCGCTTCCACAAGCTGCTCGCTGCCTATGCCGGCAACAAGCGCTTGCAAGCGATCGTCGACACGTTCTTCGACCAGACGCACCGGGCGCGGATGCTGACGCTCAAGCTTCGGCCCCGCCCGACCCGCTCCAACGACGACCATCGCGCCCTCGTCGCCGCCATCCGCAGCCGCGACCCCGGCGCAGCGCACCGCATCCACCACGAGCACCGCGTGCGCAACGGACGCATGCTCGTCGAGCTCCTTGGCCGGCTCGGCCTCAATCAGCTGTAGGGGGAGGAGCGCCGTGCCCGAGAGAACTGCGCTGCGCAAGCGCGTCGCGCTGATCGCGCACGACCAGAAGAAGGACGCCATGGTCGCCTGGGCGCGCCAGCATGCCGGCATGCTGCGGCTGCACGAGCTGGTGGCGACCGGCACGACGGGCGGCCGCGTCGCGGATGCCGTGCCGGACCTCCAGGTCAGGCGGCTGAAGAGCGGGCCGCTCGGCGGCGACCAGCAGGTCGGCGCGCTGATGGCCGAGGGCCGGATCGACGCGGTGATCTTCTTCGTCGATCCCCTCGCGCCGATGCCGCACGACGTCGACGTCAAGGCGCTGACCCGCCTCGCGCTGGTCTACGACGTCCCCCTGGCGCTCAACCCAGCGACCGCGGATTGCCTGGCGGCGACGGTGCTGGCCGGCACCTGAAAAGAAAGGCGATGACCTAAGCGTTGCGCGCCGCTATAGTTAGGCGAATGACTGACCAAGCGCAGCGCCTCGACCGTGCCTTCCAGGCCCTCGCCGACCCGACGCGCCGGGCGGTGCTGGCGCGGCTGGCGCAGGGCCCGGCGCCGGTGAGCGAGCTGGCGCGGCCCTTCCGGATGGCGCTGCCCTCCTTCGTGCAGCATCTCGACGTCCTCGAGCGCTCGGGCATGGTGCGCTCGCGCAAGGTCGGGCGCGTGCGCACCGTGCGCCTGGCGCCGCAGCCCTTGAAGGACGCCGTGCGCTGGCTGGAGGCGCACCGCGCGCTCTGGGAGCGCCGCCTCGACCAGCTCGACGCCTTCCTCGTGAGCCAGAAGGAGCAGGACAAGTGACCAAGGCCGCCCAACCGCCCGCCGCCCGCCGCCCGCTTGTGCCGGACCCCAAGCTCGATCTCGTCCTCGAGCGCGTCATCGACGTGCCGCGCGAGCGCGTCTGGGCGGCCTGGACGCAGCCGGCGCTGCTGATGCAGTGGTTCACGCCTGCCCCGTGGCGGACGGTCGATTGCACCCTCGACCTCTGGCCCGGCGGCATCTTCCGCACGGTCATGCGCTCGCCCGAGGGCCAGGACTTCCCGCATGTCGGCTGCTTCCTGGAGATCGTCGAGAACGAGAAGCTGGCCTGGACCTCCGTGCTCGGCCCGGGCTACCGGCCGGTCACGCTGCC
>JAEULF010000117.1 GCA_016793965.1 Alphaproteobacteria bacterium
GCCGATCTACCCGATCGACCAGATGTTCGCCGATCCGCAGGTCGAGCATGTCGGGATCGCGCAGCAGAAGGACGGTGCCGGGCCGCGCTATGTCGGCCAGCCCGTCGTGCTCACGCGCACGCCGAGCCGCATCGCCGCGCATCCGCCGGCGGCCGGCGAGCATACCGACGAGATCCTGCGCGACCTCGGCTACGACGCCGCCGCGATCGCGGACATGAGGAAGCGCCGGGTGGTGTGAGGGGGTGCCGGCGTCGAAGCTGCGGCGCCGGGCCATGCCGGCCCAAATGAGAATCGACAGGGTCAGACGGATCGGATCGACCGGCGACCGACGAACGCTCGACCAAGCTGGTGCGGAGCTGCCGGCGCTTGCCTGCGCGCGCCGGATTCAGCGAAACCGCACCAGTGGGCCGCCGCGGCGCGGGGCCGAAGCGCCGATCTCTCGTGCCGATCCGCTGCGCCGGTCTGAGGCGCGGGCGGATTGCGACGGCAGCTGCCAAGCTTCGGCGGCGCAGTCGGCTCGACATCCCAGAACCTGCACGTGAGGCAAGTTGCGGTGTCCCTGTTGCCGGATGCCAGCGCATGGTCTTTGGCCGCGATCGCCTCGTCCCTTGTATCGGAGGCTGAAAGCGCCAGGTTGATCAACGGTCGGGCGACACTCTAGATGACTAGGACGGCACCGTCGCCGATGACCAATATCTCGACGAAGAATTGCCAATTCATCTGACGGGGCGCCAAGGATCGTGTCGCCCGCCGTGACCTTCCCCATGACGCCGTCGCGTCGCGCTGCTCACGCCCCCGCGCGCTTGTACCCGAAGAAATCCACCATGGTGGCGATCTGGCCGCGCATCATCTCGCGCCCGCCGATGGTGGGGCAGCCGCAGCGCTCGGCGAGCGCCAGCAAGGGCGTGCGCTCGGGCTTGACGATGGCGTCGAGCACGACGAGGCGGGCGGGCAGGCTCTCGACGGGCAGCGGCAAGCGCACGTCGGTCAGCATGCCGACCGGCGTGGCGTTGATCAGGTAGTCGACGCCGTCCACCGTCGGCGCGCCAGCCTCGGCCGCGATGCCGGCGTCGACCGAGCGGATCTTGGCGACCAGCGCCGCGGCGCGGCCGGCGTCGACATCGAACAGGCGGATCGCCGCCGGGCCTTCGTAGGCGATCGCGACGCCGATCGCCGCTCCTGCGCCGCCGGCGCCGAGCAGCATGACGCGCTTGCCCTTGAATGCATGGCCCTTGCGGCGGAATGCCTCGACGCAGCCGAGCCCGTCGAAGATGTCGGCGCGCCATTTGCCGTCGGCGCCGCGGCCGAGCGCGTTGATCGCGCCGACGATCCGCGCCTGCGGCCCGAGCGCGGCACCGTAGCTCGCGGCGAGCGTCGCCGCCCGCACCTTGTATGGGATGGTGAAGACCAGCCCGCCCAGATTGGCGAGCTTCATCAGCCGCGGCAGCACGTCGTCGAAATCGGCCGGCAGCACGTGCAGCGGCACCAAGAGCGCATCCTGGCCGCGCTGCTTCATCTCCGCCGTCACCATCTCGGGCGAGCGCACCTGTTCGATCGGGTCGCCGATGATCCCGAACATCCGGGTCCGTCCGGAGACGTAGCTGACGGCGTCCTCTGCGGTCATGGCGCTGGGCTCCTTGCGCGGGCGGCGTCCGGCAGGGGGGCGCCGCGGCGAGCCTGCCGAGCGCTGGGGTTTCGCGCAAGGGCGGCGAGGGGGGCGGCGACGGATCCGTTACGTGCGCTCGGGCGAAGCCGCGATCGCGATGCCGGCGAGGACAGCGACGACGCCGGCGGCGAGCGTCCAGCCGATCGGTTCGCCGACAAGCAGTGCCGCAAGGAGCGAGGCGGCGATCGGATGCACCGCCATGGTCGCCGCCACCTGGGTCGGGCTGGCGCGCTCCAGGGCGAAGACCCAGAGATAGAAGGAGAGCGCGCCGCCGCCGACGCCGAGATAGGCGAGTGCTGCCCATTGCGACGCGTCGTAGCGCGGCACCGGGGCGAAGCTGCCCTGCAAGGCGGCGAGCGCGACGAGAGCAGCGGTCCCGACGCCCATGCCGGAGGTCAGGAAGCCCAACAGGCTCGATCGCGCCACGAAGGGCCGCGACCAGACGCTGTAGAGCGCCATGCAAAGGACGCCGCTGCCCATCAGGAGGTCGCCCTTCCAGGCATCGGCCGGCGCCCCGGCGAGGCCCGTCGCCAAGGTCGCGGCGACGCCGCCGACGGCCAGGCAGACGCCGGCGCTCTTGCGCAGCGTCAGTTTCTCGACGCGCAGCAACGCGCCGACGAGCATGGTCTGCAGCGGCAGCGTCGACAGCGCCAGCGAGCCGCGCGCTGCCGTGGTCAGGCCGAGCGCCGCGTTGAAGATGACGAAGAACAGCGCGAAGAAGAGGAGACCCAGCCCGGCGACGCCGGCCCAGTCGCGCCCCCGCGGCCAGCGGGCCCGCAGCATCAGCGCCAGCGGCAGCAGGATCGCGACGCCGATGCCCCAGCGGAACGCCGCGAGCGCGACCGGATCGGACGTGCCCATTGCGAAGCGCGTCACGGCGGCGGCCATGCCGCCGAGCGCGCTGGACAGGATCGCCGCCGCGACCCCGATGCGCGCGCTCAATGCCCGCGCCCGAGCATGCGGCGGCGCGCGTCTGCGACGTTCATGGGCGGTGTCCTTGCGGTCGGAGCTGACGGACGACGCTCGCCGATCGCGGCCCCTCGCTCAATTCCCCGCCTGGTCATCGCGCGCCGCCCAGGCGCGGAGCAGGGAAGCCGTCTCGGCATCGGCGGGGAAGAAGCACTCGACGCGCAGCTCCTGCAGCGTGACGTCCTGCGGCGTGCCGAGCGTGGCGATGGTCGTGAACAGCCGCAGCGCTGTCCCGCCCTTGCGGAAGTGCATGGCGAGGACCGGGCTCGGCGCCTCGTCGATCGGCTGCGCTTGCGCCAGCGCCGGCACGTCCGGCAGGGCGAGCAGCCTGGCGTGCAGCGCCGCCGTCTCGTCGGAACCGTCCGCCAGCGCGTCCGCGGCGACGCCGCGCAGGAAATAGGCGGCGACCTCCGTCCAGTTGGCCAGCGCCGGACGCAGCCCCTGCGGCGACAGCAGCAGCTCGGCGAGGTTCGGCGGCGCTGCCGGCGCAGCGGCGGGCGGCGCCGGGCCGAGCAGGAAGGAGGTCAGCCGCGCGGCCGCGGCGTTGGCGCGCAGCAGGGTCCAGCGCCGGTCGACGACGACGGCGGGATAGGGCTCCTGCTGCGCCAGCATGAAGCCCAGCGCGCGCTCCACGCCGGCGAGCGCCGGCGCGTCGAGGCTGCGCTCCGGCCAGGCCGGCGCGAGGCCGGCGGCGAGCAGCAGCGCGTTCTGCTGGCGCAGCGGCACGTCGAGCGCCTGGGCGAGCCGCAGCACCATCGCGCGGCTCGGCGCCGCGCGGCCGGATTCGAGGAAGCTCAGGTGGCGCTGCGTCGTGCCGGCAGCGCCGGCGAGCGCCAGCTGCGACAGGCCGCGGCGCGCCCGCCAGCCGCGCAGCCGCTCGCCGAAGCGCCCGCCGGCCGCGCTCATAGCGCGGCGACGAGGCCGCCCTTGGACGGGAACAGGCTCGGCGTCGCCTCGTTGGCGTAGCCGGAGACGAAGATCTTCGCCGGGCCGATGCAGCCGGGGTGGTAGATGTGGCGCTGCACCGCGCCGATGTTGGCGCCGTAGACGTGGATCGAGACGGACGTTCGGTCGGCGAAAGCGTTGGCGACCTCGTGGATGTCGCCGACGCGCGGCGACACCGTCGCGACGTCGCCGGGCTGCAGCCGCTCGAATGCCCCGGTCGCCAGGTGCCCGTCCTTGAAGGCGTAGCCGCGGCATGTCTCCGATCCCCGCAGCATGCCGATCATGCCCCAGACCGTGTGGTCGTGCACCGGCGTCTTCTGCCCCGGGCCCCAGACGAAGCTGACGACGGAGAAGCGCTCTTGCAGGTCGCAAAAGAGCAGGTACTGCTCGTAGTGCTCGGGATGCGGCTTGGCGTAGGTCTCCGGAAGCCAGTCATCGACCGACACCAGCGCCTTCAGCAGCGGAGCGCCCTCGGCGAAGATGCGCGCTTCGTCCCCGCCCGCGCGCTCCACCACCGCCGTCATGCCGCGCGCGAAGTCTCGCAGCCGGCCGATTGCGTCCGCCATGATTTCCTCCCTCGACGCGACTCTCGATCCGCGCCGCTGTCAGCGCCCGTTGACCACGGTGGCGCGCGCGAAATCCTCGACATAGTCGATGAGCTTGGCAGCGCCGGCATCCGCTGCGTCGCCGTCGCCGCGCGCGATCGCTTCCGCGACGGCGGCGTGGAGGCTGGCGGCCAGCGGCAGGTCGGCGACGTCCTTGTAGTGGATGTACCAGAAGCGGCGCGACAGTCCGTTCATCAGCGCCATGGCGCCGGCAGCGAACTCGTTGCGTGCCGCGTCGAGCAGCAGCAGGTTGAAGTCTCGGTCCAGCCGCATGAAGCGCAGGTCGTCGTCACCGCGCGCCGCCTCGCCCATCCCGGCGGCGATCTCGCCGAAGCGGCGGCGCTCGTCCGGCGTCGCGCGCTTGGCGGCGGAGCGCGCCATCAGCCGCTCGATCTCGCGCCGGACCTCCAGCAGGCGAAGCTGCGTGGTCACGTTGACCTCGGAGACGATGATGCCGCGGCGCGGCAGGATGGTGACGAGCCGCTCGCGCGCCAGGCGCTGCAAGGCCTCGCGGATCGGCGTCCGCCCGATGCCGAGCGAGTCGGACAAGAGCGCCTCGGACACCACCGTGCCCGGCGCGATCCGGAGCGTGACGATCTGCTCCTCGAGCTCGCGATAGGCGCGATCGGTGAGCGTCTCCGCCTCGATGCCGATGACCGAGCCGAACTCCGGTTCGCCGATCTGCGCGCTCTGGACCCTGGCCGGAGGACGCGCGGCCGGGCTGGTGAAAGGACGACTTGCCATGCTTCTGATATATCGCAGGAACGGGCAGGGGGGAACGGCCATCGCCGGATGCGCTGCCCCGGACGCGGCAGGACAGGGAGAGGACGCATGATCGCTGCGGCGACGGATCGCCGGCCGGAGACGGCGCTGGCGACGGAGATCCTGGTAGTCGGCGGCGGCGCCGCCGGCGTCGCGGCGGCCGTGACGGCGGCGAAGGCCGGCCGGCGCGTGCTGCTGCTCGAGCGCTACGGCTTCTGCGGCGGCGGTGCCGTCGCCGGCCTGTCCGGCACGATCTGCGGCATGTACGAGGCGTCGGAGAGCGGCAATCGCCCGCCGGTCCAGGCGGTGCACGGCTTCCTCGACCGGTTCGTCGCCATGATGGAGCGGGGCGGCGGGCTGACAGAGCCCGTTCGCTACGGCAAGACCTTCACCCGCGTGCACGACCCGTTGGTGTGGCGCGAGGTCGGCGACGCGCTGCTGGCCGAGGCCGGCATCCAGGTGGTGCTGCACGCGACGGTGACCGACGTGCTGGTGGAGGGAGCCGGGGATGGAAGCCGCATCGCCGGCGTGGTCGCCTATACCAAACAGGGTCGGCTGCGCGTGACGGCGGAGCTGACGATCGACGCGTCAGGCGACGCCGACGTCGTCGCCATGGCCGGGCTGGCGACGCGGGTCGGCGACGAGGGGCGGGTGCAGAACCCGACAATGATCTTCCGCCTGCAGGGCGTCGATACCAGGCGCTTTCACGCCGCCTACGGCCCCGACTCGATCATGAGCGCCGAGATCTCGGCGCTGATCCAGCGGCTGAACGCCGCGGGCACGTACCGCCTGCCGCGCGCCAAGATCTTCCTGTTCCCCTCGCCGCGCGCCGGCGAGCTGCTGTGCAACTGCACGCGCGTCATCGGGCGAGACGGGCGCGAGCTGAACCCGCTTGCCTTCGTCGACCTGACGGAGGCGGAGACCCAGGGAAGGCTGCAGGTGCGCGAGTACGCGCGCTTCTTCCGCGACCATCTCGCCGGCTGCGAGTCGTCTTTCGTCAACGACACCGGCGTCCAGGTCGGCGTGCGCCAGACGCGCCAGATCGTCGGCACGGCTCTGCTCGCCAACGGCGACGTGACGTCGGGCGCCAAGCGGCGCGACGGCATCGCCCGCTCGCCCTGGCCGATCGAGCTGCACGCGGGCGAGAAGCCGCACCTGCACTGGCTGATCGAGGACGTCTACGAGGTCCCCTATGGCTGCTTCGTGCCCGAGCGCGGCGAGGGCCTGCTCGTCGCCGGGCGCTGCCTGGCGGCCGAGCACGAGGCGATGGCGTCCGCGCGTGTGACGGCGCAGTGCTTCTCCTACGGCCACGCGATCGGCCACGCGGCATCGATCGCGGT
>JAEULF010000131.1 GCA_016793965.1 Alphaproteobacteria bacterium
GGCGAAGGACCGGACAGGCAGCGAGGACAACTGGAAGGACCTGTTCAAGCCGCTGCCCTACGGCCGCGCCTCGACGCCGGAGGAGATCGCGGCGGCGGTGCTGTTCATGGCGAGCGATCACTCGGGCTACACGAGCGGGCAAGTCCTCATCATCGACGCCGGGCTGTCGGCGCGCGCGCAGGCGTTCTGAGCGCGGAGAGCGCCGGTTGATCGCCGGCCGGCGCAGATCGCGCGGCGCGATGACATGCAGAAGCCTCCGTGACATGCTCGCCATCGCAGCGGCGTGGCTCGCGCACGCTGCGGCGTGACATGGAAGCGCAGGATGCGGCGGGACGAAGCATTCACCGAGGTCTTCGGGCAGCTCACGCGCGCTCTGACGTCGCGTTGGGCGCCGCCGGTCGTGACCGGCATCGTCCTGGCCGCCACGGCCTGGGCGGCTTATGGCGCCTTCCAGCGCAGCCACGCTGCGGAGCGGGCGGACTTCGATCGGCATGCCGAGCACGTCAGGGCATCGATCGAGCGCGAGATGCTGGCGCATGAGGTCGTCCTGCGCGGCGCCGCCTCGTTCCTGGCGCGCGCATGGCCGATCGCGCAGGCGGACTGGGTGCGCTACGTCGCCGCACTCGACATCTCCGGGCGCTATGCCGGGATCAGGGCGTTCGGCGTGTCCGCCCACGTTCCGGAAAGCGGCCGTGCGGCGCATGAGGACGCGATGCGCCAGGCGGGCACGACGCTCTATGCGATCCGCCCGCAGGGAGTGCGGGACGTCTACCTGCCCGTGGTCGCGCTCGCGCCGCCCGACCTATCGTTGCTGGGCTTCGACCAGATGGGGGACCCTGCGCGCCGGGCCGCGGCCGAGTCTGCCCGCTTGCAAGAGTCGCCGCGGATCAGCCGGCGCGTCATGCTTGCGGACGAGGCCCCTGGCGCGACGACCGTCGGCGTCATCATGTTCGCGCCGGTGGTCGCTGCCGCCGGCACGGCCGAGAGCGCGTTCCGCGGGCATGCCTTCGCCGCGTTCCGCGCGGGCGATCTCCTTGCATCCTTGGTGAGCCAGGGCGAGCCCGGCATCCGGGTCCGCGTCCATGACGGCGCTGGGCGCGCCGCGGATCTGCTCTACGACTCGCATCCGGGCGAGGAGTCCGGTGCCAAGCCGCCGCTTTTCGCCGCGGAGATCGATGTCCAGGTCTCGGGCAATACCTGGACGCTCGTCCTCGAGACTCTGCCCGCCTTCGAGGCGGCCATGGACCTGGGCGAAGTGTCGAGCCTGGCGCTTGGCGGCATTCTCGTGGCGGAGCTGCTGTGGATCGCTCTCGTGATGGCGCGCAGGCGCGAGGAAAGCTCGCGCCGCTTCCTCGACTTCGCCGAGCAGGGATCGGACTGGTTCTGGGAACAGGATGCGCAGGGCAAGCTGACCTGGTTGTCCCGCCGCCACGCCGCGGCCACGGGCATCCTGGACTCGGCGATGCTGGGCAAGCGATGGACGGAGGTCATCGCGGCGGGCCCGTACGGCGCCCGCTTGCCGAGCGCATCCGAGTCCCTCGCTTCCGCCATCGCGGCGCGCGAGGCCTTCCGGGCGATCGCGCTGACCGTCCGCCGCCCGGACGGCGGAGAAGCGGCCGTACGGCTCTCCGGTCGGCCCAACCTGGACGGTTCCGGCGCCTTCCAGGGCTATCGCGGCATCGGCGCCGATGTCACGGACGAGGTCGAGGCGGCCGCTGCGCTGCTGCGCGCGAAGACCGCCGCGGAAGACGCTCTCGCCGACCTTAAGCGGACGCAGGGCGAGCTCGTCGAGGCGGCGAAGCTGGCGTCGCTCTCGCATCTCGTCGCGGGCGTCGCGCATGAGATCAACACGCCCATCGGCAACGCCATCGCGGCGGCAAGCACGCTCGAGGACGTGACAGCGCACATCAAGAAGGGGTTCGAGGCCGAGACGCTGACGCACGAGGAGCTGGCTGACGCGATCCGCACATTGCGGGCGTCGGCCGGCCTCACGCTGCGCAGCGCCGAGCGAGCCGCCGCGCTCGTCGCCGGCTTCAAGAGGGTCGCTGTCGACGCCGCGGAGGATCCGCTCGTGGAGTTCGATCTCCGGTCGCTGCTTGAAGAGACCCTTGCCGCCCTCGACCACCGGCTGCGCGCGGCCCGCGTGCGCGCCGTCCTCGCGTGCGAGGGCGGGATCGCGATGGTCAGCCATCCCGGCGCGCTGGCTCAGGTCCTGACGGCGCTGGCCGTCAATGCGGCGGCCCATGCCTTCCCGGACGGGCGGAGCGGCACGCTGAGCGTTGCCGCGACGCCGCGCGACGACGGCATGGTTCGCATCGTCGTGGCCGATGACGGCGTCGGCTTGCCGGCCGATGTCGTCAGCCGTCTCTTCGAGCCCTTCGTGCGCCTGAAGCGGTCCGGATCCGGCAGCGGGCTTGGGCTCCACATCGCACGCAACGTCGTGGTCGGGGTCCTGCGCGGCCGGATCGCGCTCGACCGGGGCGAGGAACACGAGACTCCAGGCGTCAAGAGCGGGGCGCGCTTCGCGATCGACATCCCGCTCATCCTGTCATGACCTCAAGGCGTCTTCCTGGACGCGGCGAAGCCATGCCATCCTGCCTGCGTCCGCCCGCCTGCGGCGCGCTTTCCCAAAGGACTGTCCATGCCCCATCTCACCACGGACGACGGCGTGAAGCTCTACTACGAGGATACCGGGGACGGCATCCCGATCGTCTTCGTGCACGAGTTCGCCGGCGACTTTCGCTCCTACGAGCCGCAAGTGCGCTATTTCTCGCGCCGCTACCGTTGCGTCACCTACAACGCCCGGGGGTTCGCGCCTTCGGACGTGGCGGCGGAGGGCAAGTACAGCCAGGACCGCGCGCGCGACGACATCCGAGCGGTGCTCGATGCGCTCAAGATCGACAAAGCGCACATCGTCGGCATCTCGATGGGCGGCTTCGCCACGCTCCATTTCGGCTTCACCTACGGCGCCCGCGCTCGCTCCCTCGTGGTCGCCGGCTGCGGCTATGGCGCAGCCCCGGACAAGCGCCAGCAGTTCCAGGCCGAGGCCGAGGCCGCCGCGAAGAAGTTCGAGGAGGACGGGATGGCGAAGGCGGCGAAGGGTTATGCCCTCGGGCCGACGCGCGTGCAGCTGCAGAACAAGGATCCGCGCGGCTGGAAGGAGTTCGCCGACCAGCTCGCCGAGCACTCGACCGAGGGGTCCGCGCGCACCATGCGCGGCGTGCAGGCGCGCCGGCCGTCCCTGTTCGATCTCGTCGACAAGATGAAGACGATCGCCGTGCCGACGCTGGTGATGACCGGCGACGAGGACTACCCGTGCCTCGAGCCGAGCATCTTGATGAAGCGGACCATCCCGACATCCGCGCTCGTCGTCATGCCGAACACCGGTCACACGCTGAACCTGGAGGAGCCGGCGGCGTTCAACGCGCATCTCGCCGACTTCTTCCACGCGGTCGATGTCGGCAAGTGGCCGAAGCGCGACCCGCGCTCGACGGCGACGGCGATCCTCGGACGCTGATGGCGCAGCGCACGGAGGGCGGAACGAGCGGCCGGCACTGGGCTCTTCAGGGGCGGACCGGCGCCGCAGCGCGCCAGCCGATCGCCGCGGCCAGCGCCAGGCTGGCCGCGGCCAGGAGATAGGGGGCTCCGGGCATGCCCAGATGCGCTCCTCCGGCGATGGCGAAGGCGAAGACGAAGGAGAAGAGTCCCGGCCCGATCAGGCCGGTGACGCTGGCAGCACTGGTCAGGGCGCCCTGCAGCCGGCCTTGCTCGTCCGGCGCGACGCGCGCGCTCATCAAGCCCTGCGCGGCCGGTCCCGCGAGGCCCCACAGCGCCATGATCGGCAGGCCGATCCAGAAGATCTGCCCGGTCGGCGCCAGGCCGTAGATCGCGAAGCCGAGCGTGCCGCACAGGAGGCCGACCAGGAGCGTGCGCCGCTCGCCGATCCGCGCGACGACAGGGCGGACCAGCAGGCCCTGCACCAGCATGGCGCAGACGCCGACGCCGGCCAGCGTCAGCCCGACCATCGCCTCGTCCCATCCGTAGCGGTAGCCGGCATAGAGCACGAACACGGCCGGCAGCGAGTGATGCGCGAGGTTGTAGAGGAAGTGCACGCCGGCGAGACCGAGCAGGCCGCGATGTGAGCGCAGCAAGCCGAGCGCGCCGATCGGGTTGGCACGGGCAAGGCGCAGCCCGGCGCGTCGCTCGGCCGGCAGCGACTCCGGCAGGACGAGCAGCCCGTAGGCGGCATTGGCCAGGCTGAAGCCCGCGGCGACCCAGAACGGCAGGCGCGGGTCCATGCCGCCGAGCAGCCCGCCGATCGCCGGCCCGAGCGTGAAGCCGACGCCGAAAGCGGCGCCCATGACGCCGAAGGCACCGGCGCGCTTCTCTGCCGGCGTCACGTCGGCGACATAGGCGAATGCGGTCGAGATGCTGGCGGCCGTCAGGCCGGAGACCAGCCGACCGACGAACAGCCACCACAGGCTCGGCGCCAGCGCCATCAGCACATAGTCGAGGCCCAAGCCGAGATTGGAGAGCAGGATCACCGGCCGCCGCCCGAAGCGGTCCGACAGCGCGCCGAGCGTCGGCGAGAAAAGGAACTGCATCGCCGACCATGCCGTGCCGAACAGGCCGGACACCTCGGCCGCGCGTGCCGTGTCGCCGCCCAGGAACGACTCGATGAGCTTCGGCAGCACGGGGATCACGATGCCGAGCGCCAGCATGTCGAGCATCACCGTGACGAACACGAACGCCATGGCGGCGCGGCGCGCCAGGGAGCGCAGGTCGGTCGGACATCGGCGGCCTCAATCGTCGGCGGGCGCGTAGTCATAGTCGACAAGGCGGGCGCAGCCTACGACGGAACGACGCCGCGCTTCTCTCTCCCGCACCCAAACAGTGCGCGGGCGGACAGCTCGCTGGCGCCAAGCTCACTGGCGGATTGACTCGGGCGCATCCTGGTCCAAAGATCGTATGTCTGACAAATAAGCCTTTCACGCCATGCGGAGTGCACCTTGGCGCCCACTGAGCGATCGTCCGGGGAGCGCCGGCCGACCGACGCCGCGACGCGACGCGGCCGTGCGGGGAGCCGCAAGGCCGACGTCGTCCGCGACGAACTCGGCCTGCAGATCGTCGCAGGCAGACTGGCGCCGGGCCAAAGGCTGCAGACGGAGGCGGAGCTCGGGCTGCGCTTCGGCGTCAGCCGCGCGTCGCTGCGAGAGGGCCTCAAGGCGCTCGCGGGCAAGGGGCTGGTCGAGACGCGGACACGCGGCGGCACGCGCGTGCGCGCCCGGACGCAATGGGACCTGCTCGACGCGGACATCCTGCAGTGGATGGCGGCGGCGCCGCCCGACCCGGAGTTCGTCGCCGCGCTCCTTGAGGTGCGCGCCATCATCGAGCCGGCTGCGGCCCATCTCGCGGCGCAGCGCGCCGGCGCTGCGGCGATCGACGGCATCGAGGGCGCTTACAACGACATGGCCGCGTCCCTGCCGCACGACGTCGAGGCGTGCTGCCGGCACGACCTGGAGTTCCATGAGCGCATCATCGCGGCGGCCGGGAACATCCTGCTGAGCCGGCTCGCGGCGGCCATCCGGACGACGCTGCTCGCGGCGTTCCGCATCAGCGCCAACGCTCGCCGCTCCTACGAAGCGTCGCTGAAGGAGCACTGGGCGGTGGTCGCTGCGATCCGCCGCGGCGAGCCGGCCGAGGCCGAGCGCATGATGCGCCGGCTGCTTGCCGGCACGGCGCGCGACCTGGCGCCGGCATTCCCCGGTGGACTGCCGGCGAAGCCGCGCGCGCCGCGCCAGGCGCCAAGGAAGCCAAGAAGAACCGGGAAGAATCCCGGAGCGAAGAGAACCCGCAAATGAAGGAGGACGCCCATGACCAGCATCACGTTCAGGCATAGCCTTATTGCCTGCGCCGCCCTTGTCGCTGCCCTGGCTCTCGGTGCCGACGCAGGAGCGCAGGCCAAGAAGCAGGTCAAGATCTCGCACGCCACCGCCGCCGACCTCGGCAACGACAACCACATGACCGCCTGGGTCATGAAGAACTACATCAACGAATACTCGGACACGCTGGAGGCACGCGTCTACGCCGCAAATGCGCTCGGCGAGGAGCGCGCGGTCGTCGAGGGCATGCAGCTCGGCGCCGGCGCCTCGGCGCATATCGGCGGCACGGCGATCCACAACAACTTCAACAAGCGCATGGGCGTGCTCGACCTGCCATTCATGTGGCAGGGTTACGACCACGCGCACCGCGTGCTCGACGGCAAGGTCGGCGAGACCCTGGCCAAGGAGCACGAGGCGATCGGCATCAAGGTCCTGGGCTGGCAGGACAGCTGGGGCTACCGCAACGTCGTCACGACCAAGAAGGAGGTGAAGACGGCCGCCGACCTGAAGGGCCTGAAGATCCGCACCATTCAGACGCCGACTTACGTCGCGGCGCTCAACGCCATGGGGGCCAGCGCGACGCCGATGGCCTTCGGCGAGGTCTACACCGCGCTGCAGACCGGCGTGCTCGACGGCTTCGAGCACGCGCCGGCCGTGGTGCTCTCGGGCAAGTACTTCGAGGTGACGAAGTACATCGCGCTGACCGGGCACCTGTTCGGCCCGACGATGATCGCCTTCTCCAAGAAGGAGTGGGACCGCTACACCGACAAGGAGCGCCAGGTCGTCGCCGCTGCCGCGCGCATGGCGCAGGACGTCAACCGCAGCCTGTCGGCGCAGCGCGACCGCGAGTCGATCGAGGCGCTGCGCGCCAAGGGCATGGTGATCAACGCAATCGACAAGGAAGCGATGATCAAGGCTGCCGCGCCGCTGCAGGACCAGCTCGCGCAGACGATCGGCGCGACGGACCTGCTGAAGATCGTGCGCGAGACCAAGTAGCCCTCCGACAACGCGAAGCGACGGCGGCGGCATCGGCTGTCGCCGTCGCCGGAGTCCTTCCGATGATCAAGGTTTCTTGCCGCTGGATCGACCGTGCGGTCGAGTCGGCGCTGTTCGCCATCTTCCTCGCCTTCACGATCGTCGGCGGGCTGCAGGTGTTCAATCGCTTCGTGCTCGGCCTGCCGCTAAGCTGGAGCGAGGAGTTCCAGAAGTTCGGCCACATCTGGATGGTGTTCCTCGCCATCCCCGTCGCTTATCGCCGCGGCGCTCATCTCGGCATGGACGCCTTGCTGCGGCTGCTGCCGGTTGCGGCGCAGCGCGGCATCGGCTTCGCGATCGAGCTGATGTGGCTTGCCCTCGCCGCGTCCATCGGCTGGTTCACCCTGGCGATCATGCAGGTGGCGCGGATGCAGGACAGCCCGGGCCTCGGACTGCGCATGGACCACGTCTACGCCGGCATGGTCGTCGGCAGCGTCTATCTCGGCATCGTCGCGCTGCGGCGAATCGCGGCGCATCTGCGCTGGATCGAGCCCGACGCGCCGGCGTCGGAAGGAGGCGCCTGATGCTCGTCGCGCTGTCCGCGATCCTCCTGGCGCTGATCGCGCTGGGCGTGCCGATCCTGCTGGTGATGGGCGTCGTCGGGCTGTTCGGGATCATGGCTACGCCCGAGCTCGTGCCTGCGCTGTTCCCGCAGAAGATGTTCGCCATGCTGGACAACTTCAGCCTGCTGGCGCTGCCCTACTTCATCCTGGCCGGCGAGCTGATCGCGCGCGGCGGCATCTCCAAGCGCCTGGTGGAGTTCGCCGAGACAGTGGTCGGCCACTGGCGCGGCGGGCTCGGCCATGCATCCGTCGTCTCCAGCATGATCTTCGCCGGCGTCTCCGGCTCCTCGGTCGCCGACACCTCGGCGATCGGCTCGATCCTCGTGCCGGCGATGAAGGGGCGCGGCTACAAGCCGGGCTTCGCGGCGGCGCTCGTTGCCTGCGCCGGCACGATCGGCGCCATCATCCCGCCGAGCATGACGATGATCGTCTACGGCTCCATGGCTAATGTCTCGATCGGCGGGCTGTTCCTCGGAGGCATCGTGCCGGGCATCCTGATCGGCGTCGGCCTCATGATCGTGATCTACCTGCACTCGCTGTGGCCGGCGTATCCCGAGCTGCGCCGCGTCAGCGGCACCTTCTCCGCCCACCTCGTGCTGCGCGCGGCCGCGCATGTCTGGCCGGCGCTGCTGGCGCCGGTCCTCGTGCTCGGCGGCATCCTCACCGGCGCTTTCACGGCGACCGAGGCCGGCGTGGTCGCCTGCTTCTACAGCTTCGCTATAGGCTTCTTCGTGTACCGGACGCTCAAGCTGCGCGACCTGCCGGCGATCTTCGTCAAGGCCGGCATGACGACGGCGCTGGTCTCCGGCATCATCGGCGTCGCCGGCGCGCTCGGCTGGCTGCTCTCTTACCTCAACTTCAACGACGTCGTGCTCGCCGGCATCGGGCACGTGGCAGTCGGCAAGGTTGCCGTGCTGCTGACGCTGATGGTCGCGATGCTCGTGCTCACGATGTTCGTCGACTCGATGGCGATCCTGATCATCATGATCCCGGTCGCCGTGGTGGTCGGCCGCCAGTTCGAGATCGACGAGTTCCAGCTCGGGCTTCTGATGGTGATGGCGACGCAGATCGGCTCGACGACGCCGCCCGTCGCCGTGCTGCTGTTCGTCGCGACCAGCATCGCCGGCTGCAGCTACAACGAGACCATCCGGTACTGCTGGTCGTTCGTCGCGGCCGAGATCACGGTGCTGCTGCTGGTCGTGCTGCTCCCGGACCTAGCGTCCTGGATACCCCGTTACTTCCTGGGATAGGAGCGGCGGCGGAACTGGATCCGTGGCCGATTATTGACAATCTTGTCGATAATCGGCGACCCTCGCGCTTGTGAACGCTTGCGCCGCACGTGATATCAGGGAGTGAGAGTGCCATGACCGACACCGTCCGCCGCGCCGGCCGCGGCTTCGGGCGCATCGTCGCCGCGCTCGGGCTCGCCGCCGCCTTCGCCGTCGCGCCCCAGCCGGCCAAGTCCCAGGAGCTCACGATGTGGAGCCACTGGGCGGCCGAGCAGATCAAGCGCAAGTTCGTCGAGGACGCGATCGAGCGCTTCGAGAAGGCCAATCCCGGCGTCAAGATCAAGCCGACCTGGTACGAGAAGACTGCGCTCTACGCGGCGCTCAAGACGGCGCTGCGCGCCGGCACCGCGCCGGACCTCATCTACGCCGAACCCGACCAGGCCGAGTACTACGAGAACGGCCTGCTGCTCGACCTCGCCGACGTCAACTGGGGCAATGTCGAGCCCTGGGCCAAGCAAGCCTGGGCCTACAAGGGCAAGGCCTACGGCCTGCCGCTCGAGGCATGGACGGTCGAGATCTACTACAACAAGAAGCTGATGGCTGATCTCGGCGTCACCGTGCCGGCCAGCCTGCAGTTCAGCGCCGAGCAGTTCCTCGACGTGGTGAAGAAGGCGAAGGCCAAGGGCATCACGCCGCTCGCCATCGGCGTCGGCGACCGCCCGTTCCCCGGCGCGCACCTGACGCATGAGGCGCTGGTCAAGAAGCTGGGCGTCGGCGACTACGACAAGCTGCTGAAGGGCAAGCTGCCCTGGACCGACCCGCGCGTGGTCGACACGCTCAAGTACGTCCGCTCTCTCGTCGATGCCGGCGCGCTGCCGAACACCTTCACCAGCCTGAAGCTCGGCGAGGCGCACACCTACTTCCACACCAATCCCGGCGCGCTGATGTTCCTCAACGGCAGCTGGTACACGTCGCGCGCCTTCAACGAGCCGGACAAGGGCGGTCAGCCGAAGGACTTCCCGCTCGGCATCATGAAGTTCCCGGCCATGGCGGGCGGCGCCTGCAACGAGTGCAAGACGCTGGCGGCCGGCGGCAGCTACGTCGTCAATGCCGCGACCAAGCATCCGAAGCAGGCGGTCGCCTTCCTCAACTCCATGGCCACGCCCGAGGTCGGCAACATCTGGCTGCAGAACGTGCTGGTGCAGACCGGCATCAAGTCCGATGCGAGCAAGATCACCGGCCCCCATGCCGGCTACTTCAAGAACCTCGAGGCCGTGAACACCGGGACCACGTACTACTTCGGCATCCCGATCCAGGTGCTCTCAGGCAAGCCGAAGGAAGTGTTCACGCAGGTGTTCAACAACGCATTCCCGGCGGGCACGATCTCCGTCGAGGACGCGATCAAGCAGATGTCGGCGGCGTACTGAGAGGGCGAAAGCGCACCCTCCCTCTCCCTGCACGGCAGGGAGAGGGAGGCAGGGGCACCGGCACCAGCACCAGTCATGCAACCACCTTCGCCCCCCCATCATCCCGGCGAGCGCCAGCCCTGGGGCGCCATCACGGCGTTCCTCCTGCCGGCGCTTCTCCTCTATGCGGGCTTCACCTGCTATCCCGTTCTGCGCACCTGGTGGAACAGCTTCCACAAGGTGCTGCCGCGCCGCCCTGACGAGTTCCTGGGCCTCGCCAATTACGAGGCGCTGCTGCTGCAGGACGACATCTTCTGGCGGGCGGTGAAGAACACGCTGACCTGGGCTTCGATCTCGCCGCTGGTCGAGGTCAGCCTCGGCCTCCTGCTCGCGCTCGCCCTCTATGCCAAGATCCCCGGCGCCCGGCTCTTCCGCATCGCCTGGTTCACGCCGGTGCTGATGTCCTACGTGGTCGTCGGCATCCTCTGGGTCTGGATCTACAACTTCGACTGGGGCGCCGCCAACGCGATCTTGCGCGCCGTCGGTCTCAAGTCCCTGGCGCATGCCTGGCTCGGCGACCCCAAGGTCGCGCTGCCGTCGCTGGTGTTCATCACGAGCTGGATGTGGACCGGCTTCAACATGGTGGTGCTGCTCGCGGCGCTGCACTCGCTTCCGAGCGAGGTGCTGGAGGCAGCCGAGCTCGACAATTGCGGCTGGGGCCGCAAGCTCGTCTTCGTCATCGTGCCGCTGGTCAAGCCGACGATCCTCAACCTCATCGTCCTCTCCTTCATCGGCAAGATGAAGATCTTCGACCTGGTCTGGATCACCACGAAAGGGGGGCCGCTCTGGGCGACGGAGACCGTCTCAACGTACCTCTACAAGCGCGCCTTCGAGTGGACGAGCTTCGACCTCGGCTACCCCTCGACCATCGCGACGGTCTGGTTCGTCATCGTGCTGGGGTCGGTGCTGCTGCTGTCCTGGGCGTTCCGCCAGCGCCAGAAGCTGGAGTACTGAGCCGGTGCTGAACCTGCGCAGCCTCGTCCGCGCCGGCACGATCCTCGTGCTCTGCGTCTACACGGCCTTCGCCGCCGGCCCCTTCGTCTGGGCGGCGACCCTGTCGCTGCGCACGACCAGCGAGATCGCGCTCGACCATTTCGCCCTGCCGGGGATCCTGCACTGGGAGAAGTTCCCGGCCGCCTGGTACGGCTCGAACTACCACGTCTATTTCGGCAACAGCCTCTTCGTGGTGCTCACCGCCGTCGCGGTCGTCACGGTGGCCGGGGCCATGGCGGCGCACTGCTTCGCGCGCTACCGCTTCCGCCTCAACCGCGTGGTCTACTTCGCGATCTTCTCGACCATCATCTTCCCGCCGCAGATCACCATCCTCGCGCTCTACCAGATCCTCGTGCAGTACGGCCTCTACAACTCGCTGGTCGGGCTGGCGCTCGTCTATGTCGCGATCCAGCTCCCCCTGACCGTCTATATCCTCGAGAGCTTCTTCGCGCGCATCCCCTCCGACCTGTTCGACGCCGCGCGCATGGACGGCTACTCCGAGTGGGAGATCTTCTGGCGCGTCAGTCTGCCGATCGCCTTTCCGGCCATCGCCACGACGGTGATCCTCAACACCATCCTGCTGTGGAACGAGTTCCTCTACGCCGTCGTGCTGATCACCGACGACAACAACCGCACGCTGCCCTTGGGCATCCAGCGCTTCATGGGCGACCAGCTCGAGGACGTGGGCATGATCGCCACCGGCCTGATGATCGCCATCGTGCCGGTGATCCTCGTCTACGCTTTCTTTTCCGAGAAGCTGATCCAGGGAATGACGGCAGGAGCGGTCAAGTGACGCCTGCCGCGCAGCGGTGCAAGGAGGGCCGGGCATGGCCGTGGTGACCCTTGAAGGCCTCTCGAAGCGCTACGATTCGGGCAGCGCTCAGGCAGTCGACGGCGTCACGCTGACCGTCGCCGACGGGGAGTTCATGGTGCTCCTCGGACCGTCCGGATGCGGCAAGTCCACTACGCTGCGCATGGTGGCCGGCCTCGAGTCCATCACGTCTGGCGCCCTGGCGATCGACGGCGCGCGCATGAACGACGTGCCGGCGAAGGATCGCGACATCGCCATGGTGTTCCAGTCTTACGCGCTCTACCCGCACATGGACGTCATGGGCAACCTGGCCTTCGGCCTGCGCCGGCGCGCCGTGCCCAAGGCCGAGATCGAGCGGCGGGTGCGCGACGTGGCGGCCACCCTCGGCCTGGCCGATCTCCTGGCGCGCAAGCCCTATCAGCTCTCCGGCGGGCAGCGGCAACGCGTCGCGCTCGGCCGCGCCATCGTGCGCGACCCCAAGGTGTTCCTGTTCGACGAGCCGCTGTCGAACCTCGACGCGGCGCTGCGCGTCTCCATGCGCGGCGAGCTGATCCGCCTGCACCAGCGGCTCAAGGCGACGATGATCTACGTCACGCACGACCAGGTCGAGGCGATGACCATGGGCAGCCGCATCTGCATCATGAACAGAGGCCGCGTCGTGCAGATCGGGGCGCCGCTCGACGTCTATCGCCGGCCGGCGAACACCTTCGTTGCCGGCTTCCTCGGCAACCCGCCGATGAACCTGCTGCCGGCCAGGGTCGCCGCTGCGCAGGAAGGCCTGGAGGTCGGCGCGCTTGCCTTGCCGCTGGAGCGGGCCGCCCACTTGCCTCCGGGCATGCCCGTCACCTTCGGCGTTCGTGCCGAGGACGTCGCAGAGGTGCCGCACCCGCGCGCCGCCGGCGGAGGCATCCGCCTGGCAGCCGAGGTCGCGACTGTCGAGCCGCTCGGCGCGGAGACGATCCTGGGCTTGCAGATCCAGGGCTCGGAGCGCGACGTCATGGCGCGGGTCGGCCGCGACAGCCGCGCCCGCCGCGGCGACCGCATCGAGGCGTGGCTCGACCCGGCCGCCGTCCAGCTGTTCGACGCCGCCACCGGCGACGTCATCCCCGCTTGATCCTCGCAGGAGTCCCCAGATGGCCGCAGCGCCAGCCGCTCTCACGATCCGCAGCAACTTCCCGCGTCCGACAGCAGCGCAGCTAGCCGGCTTCCGCGGCATGCCGACAGGCTGGGTCGTCGATGCCCAGGGACGCGAGGGAGCTCTCAGTCACGAGATCCGCTGCGTCACGAAAGCATCCGCCTTCGTCGGCACGGCGCTGACCGTGCACACGCGCTCGCGCGACAACCTGGCACCCTGGGCAGCGCTCGACCTTGCCAAGCCGGGCGACGTCCTGGTCGTGGCCACTGATGCCTACCTTTACGCCTCCACCATCGGCGACCTGATGGCGGGCATGGCCAAGAATTGCGGCGTGGTGGCGATCGTCACCGACGGGCTGGTGCGCGACGTGCCCGGACTCGACGAGGTCGGCCTGCCGGTCTTCGCCCGCGGCGTCTCGCCGAACTCGCCCTTCAAGGACGGGCCAGGCGCCATCGGATTGACGGTGTCCCTGGCGGGCATGACCGTCGACTCGGGAGACATCCTGGTCGGCGACGGCGACGGCGTCGTCGTGGTGAAGCGCGCGGAGGCCGACGCGGTGCTCGCGGCGCTGCAAGAGGTCAAGGCCAAGGAAGCCAAGATGGAGAAGGCCGTGAAGGCCGGCGCGAAGCGCCCGGATTGGCTCGACAAGGCGCTCGCCGACAAGGGCGTGCGGCTCGTCGATTGAGAGCGCCTGCCATGCCGACCACGGTCCTCTATTTGAGCCATGCCACGCCGGCGATCTATGCGCTCGTGCGCGCGGCGGCCCCGCCTGGCTACGACGTGCTCACGATGGAGCGCGACGACGACCAGGAGCGGGTGAGGAAGCTCGCGCAGGCGGAGATCGTTATCTGCGCTTCCTATAAGCTGCGCGGCGACCTGATCGACGCGGCGCCGAAGCTCCGCCTCGTCCACCATCAGGGCGTCGGCTACCAGGACACGGTGGACGTCGCAGCGCTGAAGCGCCGGGGCATCCCGCTCTGCCTCACGCCGGAGGGCACGACGGTCGGCGTCGCCGAGCACACGATCCTCCTGATGCTTGCGGTCGCCAAGCGGCTCGCCTTCCTCGACGCCGAGCTGCGCCAGGGACGCTGGCACGAGTACACGCTGCGGCATGAGTCGCGCGAGCTGCGCGGCCGCGTCATCGGCTATGTCGGCATGGGCCGCATCGCCCAGGCCGTCGCGCAGCGCCTGCGCGCCTTCGAGACGACCGGCCTCTACCACGACCCGGCGGCGCCGCTGACGCCGGTGCAGGCGGCCGCCCTCGGGCTCAAGCCGGCGTCCCTTGAGCGCGTGCTCGCCGAGTCCGACGTCCTGACCGTCCACGTGCCGCGCACGCCGCAGACGCGCGGGCTGATCGGGCGCGACGCGCTCGCCCGCATGAAGCCCGGCGCCTGGCTGGTCAACACGGCGCGCGGCGGCCTCGTCGACGAGGACGCCCTGCATGACGCGCTGGCCTCCGGACATCTCGGCGGCGCCGGGCTCGACGTATTCGACGTCGAGCCGGTGCGCGGCGGCCACAAGCTGTTCGCCCTTCCGAACGTCGTCGTCACGCCGCACGTCTCCGCCGCGACGCGCGATGCTTTCACAGAAAAGATGGCGTCGATCTTCGCCAATCTCCGGCGGTTCGCCGCCGGCGAGCCGCTGCGCAATCGCGTAGACTTGTGAGCCCAGCAATGCCGAGTGACCCGATGACCACCCAAGCTGCGGATTGCCACCTCCACGTCTTCGACCCCGTCCGCTTTCCCTACGCGAAGGATGCGGCGTACATGCCGCCGCCGCACGAGGCCGGGCGGATCGACGATCTGCTGCCGGTCATGGACGCGCACGGCATCTCGCATGCGCTGGCGGTCGGGCCGACTGCCGGCTACGGCCCCGACAACTCCTGCCTGCTCGATGCGATCGCGCGCAGCGACGGCCGGCTCAAGGGCATCGGCGTTGTGCTGCCGGGCGCCACCGACAAGGCGCTGGCGGCGCTGAAGGCCGGCGGCGTCATCGGCAACCGCCTGGACTTCTCGGCACGCGGCGCCGCGCTGTTCATGTCTCCCGAGGGCCGCCGCCTGATCGACCAGTGCCGCGCGATGGGGTGGATCGTGCAGGTGCAGTTCGAGGGCGACCAGCTCGTCGAGGCCGCGGACGTCCTGCGCAAGGCGAAGGTGCCGCTGATCTTCGACCATTGCGGCCGGCCGTTGCCCGAGCGCGGCCTGCAGCAGCCGGGCTTCCAGGCGCTGCTCGCCTTGGGGCGCGAAGGGCATGCCGTGAAGCTCTCCGGCCCCTTCCGCTTCTCCCGCCAGGGCCCGCCGCACGCCGACGTCGAGCCCTATGTCCAGGCGATCCTCGATGCCTTCACGCCCGACCGCTGCGTCTGGGGCTCCGACTGGCCGTTCCTGCGCATGGCCAGCCGCATCGACTACGGCCCGGTTCTCGCCCATCTCGACCGCTGGGTGCCGGACCCGGCGGCGCGGCGCAAGATCCTGTGGGACACGCCGAAGCGCCTGTTCGGGTTCGGCTGAACGCCGCGGCGACGCCCAGCTTCACGCTTCCGCCGCATCCAGCGCCGGCTCCTTCGCGGTCGCCGGATCGGGCCATGCCAGCGGGACGGCGGCCCAGCCTTGCAGCGCCATGTAGACGGTGCGCGACGCGCGCGTGTGATTGACGCAGAGGCGGACCAGGCGGGCACGGTCGCCGCGGCGCAGCGCGTCGATCATCGCGGCGTGCTCGTCGCGGGCACCTGCGGCGAGCGTCGGGTTGGCCATGAGCTGGCAGCGGAAGCCCAGCGACATGGCGCGGTACTCGGCGATTGTCGCGGCGAGGAAGCGGTTGCCGCAGGCGGCGAAGAGCGCCGAATGGAACGCGTCGTCGCGGCGCTGGATGGCAGCGGGATCGGCATCGGCGACGGCGCGCGCATGCGCCGCTTGCGCGGCCTCGAGCTCGGCGAGCAGGGCGGGCCCGGCCGGCAGCGGCACCATGCGCGCGGCCTGGGCGTGCAGCATCTCGCGCACCGCGCAGATCTGCTCGATCTCCTCGCGCGAGAAGTCGCGCACCACGGCGCCCTTGTTGGCGATGCGGATGATCAGGCCGAGCCGCTCCAGCTCGATCAGCGCCGAGCGCACGCCGTGGCGCGTCGCCTTCAGGCGCAGGATCAGGTCGTCCTCGACTAGGCGCTCGCGCGGGCGCAAGCGGCCGAACAGGATGTCCTCCTTGATCGCCTCGACGAACGTCGGGACGCCGCCCTGCGCCCTGGCGCGCGGCTTGTCCGTGGGCTTTGCCCGAGGCTGGGAGCGTTTCACGCCCGGACTCCGT
>JAEULF010000137.1 GCA_016793965.1 Alphaproteobacteria bacterium
GCGTTCTTGCGCCGGAACGCCAGCGGGTCCATGGCGAGCTGCTGCGCCAGCAGGTCCATCGCCTGCTCCATCGCATAGGCCGCCTGCGGCCCGCCCGGGCCGCGATAGGCCTCGGCGCGCGGCTTGGTGGTGACGACGTCGAAGCCCTCGAGATGCAGGTTCGGGCACTGGTAGCCGGCCATCGACGCCTGCATCAGCAGCGTCGTGCCGATGCCGGGGAAGCCGCCGGCGTCGATGGTGAAGCGCCCCTGCGCCGCGGTCAGCGTGCCGTCCCGCCTGGCGCCGACCTTGACCGCGATGCGCGCCCCCGGCGCCGGTCCGGTGCCCGTCATCACCTCGGCGCGCGACAGCACGATCTTGACCGGCCGGCGCGCCTTCCTCGCCAGCAGCACGGCGGTCGGCTCGACATGCGCCCAGATCTTGCCGCCGAAGCCGCCGCCGATCTCCAGCGGCACCACCTTGAGCTTCGACTGCGGGATGCCGAGCAGCATCGCGATCTGCATCTCGAGCGTGAAGACGCCCTGGTTCGTCACCCAGACCGTCGTCATGCCGCCCGGCTCGACCTGCGCCACCACGGCTTGCGGCTCGATGTAGCCCTGATGCGCGGAATCGACGGCGACCTCGATCTCGGCGATCGCGTCGGCCTCGGCGAAACCCTTGGCGACGTCGCCGCGCGCCACCAGCGTGCGCGCGCCGACGTTCGACGGCGCCTTGGGCTTCGGCTCGACGCCCTTGGTGTAGAGGTGGTCGTGCAGCACCGGCGCGCCCGGCCGCGTCGCCGCCTCGATGTCCATGACCGGCGGCAGCACCTCGTAGGCGACCTCGATGAGGTCCAGCGCCGCCTCGGCGACATGCGGGTCGACGGCCGCGATCGCGGCGACCGGCTGGCCGATCCAGAACACCTTGCCGCGCGCCATGTTGAGGCGGGTCAGCACCCAGGCGTCGATCCCCGTCTCGCCCTGCGGCACCAGGGCGCCCTGCGGGATGTCCGCGAAGTCCTCGGCCGTCACGGCGGCGAGCACGCCCTTCAGCGCCAGGGCCTTCGACACGTCGATGCGCAGGATGCGCGCATGCGCGTGCGGGCTGCGCTTGATCCGCCCGAAGGCCATGCCGGGCAGGCTGAAATCCGCGGGATAGATGGCGCGCCCGGTGACGCGCTCGGCCGCATCGACGCGCGGCACGCGCTTGCCGACGACGCTGAAACCTTCGGGCTTCTCAATCGTGTCCATGGTCAGCTCCGCGGCGCGAGAGAGGCCGCGGCGACGGCCTCGACGATCTTGTCGTAGCCGGTGCAGCGGCAGAGGTTGCCGGCGAGCGCGTGGCGGATCTCCTGGGCGCTCGGCCTGGCGACGCGGTCGAGCAGCGCCTTGGCCGCGACGACGATGCCGGGCGTGCAGAAGCCGCATTGCGTGCCGCCATGCTCGACCAGGGCCTGCTGCACGGGGTGCAGCTTGCCGCCGGGCGCGATGCCCTCGACGGTGACGACCTCCGCGTCGCCGATCTCGGCCGCGAGCACGATGCAGGCATTGACCGGCTCGCCGTCGACGAGAACGGTGCAGGCGCCGCAATTGCCGTTGCTGCAGCCCTCCTTGGTGCCGGTCAGGCCGAGCCGGTCGCGCAGCAGCTCGAGCAGCGTGTCGCGGCTGTCGGCGAGGACCTCATGGGCGTCGCCGTTCACGGTGCAGGCGATCACGGTCTTCATGGCACCTCGATCCTCTGTCCAAGCTGGGCGCAGCATCCGGCGAGCGCCCGCGCCGCCAGCACCTTGACGAGAGCGCGGCGATAGTCGGCCGAGCCGCGCGTGTCGGAGATCGGCCGGGCGTCCGCGGCCGCCAGCCGGCCCGCCTCGGCGAGCAATGCCGCGGTCGGCTTCTCGCCCATCAGCCGCTTCTCGGCAGCCGTCGCGCGCAGCGGCGTCGGGCCGACGGCCGCCAGTGCGATGCGCGCCTCGGCGACGCTGCCGTCCTCCGCGAGCCGCAGCCAGGCGCCAGCGCCGACCACCGCGATGTCCATCTCGCGCCGGGGCGTGAAGCGCACGTACTTCGCGGCGCTGCGCGCGTCCGGCGCCGGCACGCGGATCGCCGCCAGGATCTCGCCCGGCACGAGCGCCGTCTTGCCCGGCCCGAGGATCAAGGCATCGAGCGCCAGCGACCGCCTGCCGCCCTTGCCCGTCAGCTCGGCCGTGGCGCCAAGCGCCATCAGGGCCGGCACGGCGTCGGCCGAGGGCGAGGCGTTGCAGATGTTCCCGCCAAGGCTCGCCCGGCTCTGGATCTGCCAGCTGCCGATCATGCGCCCGGCCTCGATCATCGCCGGGAACTTGGCCGCCACCGTCGCATGCGCCGCCAGCGCCGCGACGCTGGCCGCCGCGCCGAAGCGCAGCGATCCGTCGGCCGCGACCGCGATCGCCGTCAGCTCGGGCACGCGCTTCAGGTCGACGACATGGCCGACCGCGCGCCGCCCCTCGCGCATCTGCACGATCAAGTCGGTGCCGCCGGCCAACGCTCGGGCGCCGCTCGCAGCGAGCGCAGCGGCCGCCTCGTCCGTCGTGGTCGGCGCCGCGTATGTGAAGTCCTTCAAGCCGCCCTCCAGCCAAGCCTCGCACCGTGCCGAGCGAATTTATCGCCTCGGCGGTGCACCGCGTCCAGCCGCCGTCCGCATGACCGTCATGCCCCGTCCTTGACCCGGTCGCGCTGGCGGCCCAGATGCGCCTCGCGCAATCCGATGTAAAGCGTGCTGCCGACGATCAGCGCGCTGCCGACCCAGGTCCAGAGGTCAGGTACCTCCGCGAAGGCGAGATAGCCGATCAGGCCGGCCCAGACGAGGCGCGTGAAGTCGGTCGGAATGATCAGCGTGGCGTCCACGCTCTTGATCGCCTGCGTCCACATCAGCTGGCCGACCGAGCCGAGCACGCCCATGACCGCCAGCAGGGCGATCTCGGTCCAGCTCGGCGTGCGCCAGACGAAAGCGGCGGGGATGGCCGTCATGACCGCCACGGCCACCGCGGTCCAGAGCGTCACGGCGGCCGGCGTCTCGGTCTTCACGAGCTCTTTCACCAGGCACATGACGCTGCCCCAGATCAGCGCCGAGCACAGGACCAGGAGCGAGCCGACCTGCACGACGCCGATGCCCGGTCGCAGGACGACGAGGACGCCGATCATGCCGACGACGACGGCCGTCCAGCGCCGCGCCCGCATCGGCTCGCCGAGCACGATCACGGCGCCGAGGGTCGCGAAGATGGTGTTGGTGAAGCTGAGCGCCGTCGCCTCGGCGATCGGCACCAGCGCCAGGCCGGAGAACCAGAGCATCATGCTGAGACCGCTGAGCGTGCCGCGGATTCCCAGCGCCAGAGGCCGCGTCACGGCGAAGCCGCGCCAGCCGACGCGCAGCAGCAGCGGCGCCAGCGCGACCACGCCGAAGACGCTGCGCAGGAACGCGATCTCCAGCGGGTCCATCTCCCCGCTCAAGTAGCGCACGAGCGCATGCATCATGGAGAAGAACGCGGTCGATCCGATGGCGAGCAGCAGCGCTGTGGTCGATCGCGACATTCTCTCGGGTCCGCGCGCTGGGAAGCCGGGCCGGCCGCCCATCATGCGCCATACCATCCCGGGCGGCGGGCCGCCAGGGAAGCAGCCGCCGGAATCCGCGGCGCGACGGCGGCGACGGGCATAGCGGTCATGCCGATTCAGGATGGTGCCGACACTGCGCTCGCCTTGCCGCGACGCCAAGGGCGTCGGATGCTGCCGCGCCGGGGCCGTCGGCACCCGCCGCGCCGCCTGCCGTTTCTCGCCTCGATCGTTCCCGTCCCGCTCGTCCAAGGAGGTCTCCATGACCACAGCTCCCCTGATCGTCTGGGGCCGCGACAACTCCTCGAACGTCCAGAAGGTGCTGTGGACCTGCGCCGAGGCTGGGCTGGCCCATGACCGGCGCGACATGGGCCGGCAATTCGGCGGCAACAACGAGCCCTGGTACCTGGCGATCAACCCGAACGGGCTGATCCCGATGCTCGACCATGGCGGATTCACGCTGTGGGAGAGCAACGCGATCTGCCGCTACCTTGCCCGGCTGGCGCCGGCGTCCGGCCTGCTGCCGCAGGACCTGCAGAAGGGCGCCCGGGTCGAGCAGTGGATGGACTGGCAGGTCTCCACCCTCGGCCCGGCGATCGGCCCGATGTTCATGGAGCTCGTGCGCAAGCCTCCGGCGGAGCGCAGCGCCGCGGTCGTCAAGTCCAGTCGCGACTCCACGCAGCGCGCGCTCAAGATCCTGGACGGCCAGCTCGCCAAGACGCCGTGGATCGCCGGCGACTCCTTCACCCTCGCCGACGTCGTCAACGGCATCATGGTCTACCGCTGGTACGCCTTCGAGGGCATCGAGCGCGAGCCGACGCCCGCCGTCGCCGCCTGGTACGACCGGCTGACCAAGCGGCCGCACTACAAGAAGCACGTGATGATCAAGATGACCTGATGCCCGGTCGGCAAGGGCCCGCGCCGACCCTCCCGATGCTACCCACGGGGAGGGGGAAGAGACACCGTCCTTCCCCCTCCCCGTCGCGCTTGCGATGGGGAGGGCCGGGGTGGAGCGCTTGCCCTACGCCAATTTGTGGTGCTTCAGCGGGAGCGTCCGGATCATCTTGCCCGTCGCCGCGTAGATCGCGTTGAGCACCGAGGGCGCCGCGACCGCGATGGTCGGCTCGCCGATGCCGCCCCAGAAGCCGCCCGACGGCACGAGCACCGTCTCGACCTTCGGCATGTCGTCGATCTTCATCACCTCGTAGGTGTCGAAATTGCCCTCGACGACGCGGCCCTTCTCGACGGTGTTCTCGCTATAGAGCAGCGCGCTCAGGCCGTAGACGAAGGAGCCCTCGACCTGGGCCGCGATCTGCGCCGGGTTGACCGCGTAGCCGCAATCCACCGCGCAGACGATGCGGTGGATCTTGAGCTTGCCCTTGTCCGACACGGAGATCTCCGAGACCGCCGCCGTGTAGCTGCCGAAGCCGTAGTTCTGCGCGATGCCGCGGAACACGCCCTTGGGCAGCGGCTTGCCGTAGCCCGCCGCCTCCGCCGCCGCGTTGAGCACGGCGAGGTGCTTCGGGTTCTTGGCGAGGTAGGCGCGGCGGAACTCCAGCGGATCCTTGCCGGCGGCGCGCGCCAGCTCGTCCATGAAGCACTCCATGTAGACGGCGTTCTGGGTGTGGTTGACGCCGCGCCAGAAGCCGACGGGCACATGGGTGTTCCGCATGGCATGGTCGATCAGCAGGTTCGGGATCGCCATGTAGCCGTACTCGTCCTCGAGCAAGCCCTGGAAGTGCAGCTTGTCGACGCCGCCCTCGAGCCGGGCCGGCGCCACCTGGGCGAGGATCGACTGGCCGGAGATGCGGCAATGCAGCCCGACGAGGTTGCCCTGGGCGTCGAGGCCGCCGGTGAGCTTGCACTGCGTGATCGGCCGGTAGAAGCCGTGCTGCATGTCCTCCTCGCGCGACCAGATCAGCTTGACCGGCCGCCCGGGGACCTGCTTGGCGATGATCACG
>JAEULF010000139.1 GCA_016793965.1 Alphaproteobacteria bacterium
TTTGGCGGCTCTGCCGCGACGACCTTGGGCAGCGCCGGCGCTGGCGCCGCGAGCGGCGCCGTCAGCACGGCGCTGGCGACCCTGTCGAGCGCCCTCGATTTCCAGTCCTCGGCCCTGGCGCGGCTGATCGCGTCGATCGACCCGAATGCCGGGACCGGGGCCGGCGCCAACATCGACATCCTGGCCTGACCGGAGCGCAACGGCACGATGCGGCACTGGGATAGAGACGCGGGGCCGGAACGCGCAGCCTGGCTCCGCTTCTCGGGCCCCCTCGCCGCAGCGGTCGTTTGTGCGTTGGTTGCCATGGCCGCCCCGGCCAGCGCGGCAATGGACGACCCGCCGCGCAAGAAGCCGCTGGACGACACGGAGCTGATGGCTTTCCTCGACACGGCCGTGCACGTGCGGGCCGTCGAGCGCTACTGCCCTGACCTGTTCGACAAGACGCAGAAGGAGCAGATCTACCTCGCCTATCGCTGGGGCCGCAGCGTCGCCACGAGCGACGCCTATCCGCTGCAGCTATTCCTCACCGTGCAGCAGACGCAGACCGAGCACATGCGGGCATTGAAAGGTGCCGCCTGCGGCAGCGCGCGCATGAAGGACTTGGCGAAGAGCTTCAATGCGTTCCTCGGCACCGTGCCCGGGATCGTGCGGCTTACCGAGATCAAGTGAAGCAGCCTGCCGGGCGGGGCGCTCGTGACAGGCCCGCGCAGGGGTGGTAGCACGGCGCTGCGCTCATGCCACTGCCCCCGCCCCCGACGGCCGCCCTCCATGATCCCGCGCTACAGTCGCCCCGCCATGGCCGCCCTCTGGGAGCCGGCCAACCGATTCCGCATCTGGTTCGAGATCGAGGCGCATGCCTGCGACGCCATGGCGGCGGCAGGCCTGGTGCCCGCTGCGGCAGCCGAGGCCGTACGCAAGGGCGGCAACAAGACCTACACGCCGGAGCGCATCGCCCGCATCGACGCCATCGAGCGCGAGACGCGGCACGACGTCATCGCCTTCCTCACCGAGCTCGGCGAGCACGTCGGCCCCGACGCGCGCTTCCTGCACCTCGGCATGACGTCCTCGGACGTGCTGGACACTTGCCTCGCCGTGCAGCTCGTCCAGGCGACGGACCTCCTGCTCGCCGACCTCGACGCGCTGCTCGTGGCCCTGCGCCGGCGCGCGGAAGAGCACAAGCGCACGATCTGCATCGGCCGCAGCCACGGCATCCACGGCGAGCCGACGACCTTCGGGCTCAAGCTGATCGGCCACTACGCCGAGTTCGCGCGCTGCCGCGCCCGCCTCCAGGCCGCGCGCGCCGAGATCGCCACGGCCAAGGTGTCCGGTTCGATGGGCACCTTCGCCAATGTGGCGCCGCAGGTGGAAGCGCATGTCGCCCGGGCGCTAGGCCTCGCAGTCGAGCCGATGTCGACGCAGATCGTGCCGCGCGACCGGCATGCCGCCTATTTCGCGACGCTCGGCGTCGTCGCCTCGGCGGTCGAGCGCCTGGCCATCGAGCTGCGCCACCTGCAGCGCACGGAGGTGCGCGAGGCCGAGGAATGGTTCGCGCCGGGGCAGAAGGGCAGCTCCTCGATGCCGCACAAGCGCAACCCCGTGCTGAGCGAGAACCTGACCGGTCTCGCCCGCATCGTGCGCGCCGCCGTCGTGCCGGCGCTGGAGAACGTGGCGCTCTGGCACGAGCGCGACATCTCGCACAGCGCCGTCGAGCGGGTCATGGCGCCAGACGCGACGATCGCGCTCGACTTCGCGCTGGCGCGGCTGGCCGGGGTCGTCGACAAGCTCGTCGTCTACCCCGATGCCATGCGCCGCAACCTCGACAGGCTCGGCGGGCTGCACAATTCCCAACGCGTCCTTCTGGCACTCGCCCAGGCGGGGATGAGCCGCGAGGACGCTTATCGCGTGGTGCAGGTCCAGGCGATGCGCGCCTGGGAGGAGGCGGGCGCCGGCGGCAGCCCACGCTTCCGCGCGCTGATCGAGGCAGAGCCTGACGTGCGCAAGCACTTGCGGCCCGAGGCCATCGCCGCCTGCTTCGACGACGCCTATCACCTCAAGCACGTCGACACGATCTTCGCCCGCGTGCTCGGCGGCTGAGGAAAGTCAGCGCTCCAGCCCAGCGGCCCAGCGGCCCAGCGGACCAGCGAAAGCGCGTGCTGGATCCGCAACCGCAGGGCTGTGCCAGCGCCTGCCTGTCTCCGCTTTGCCTCAGTCCGCCGAAATGCGACCGAAGCGCCTGTGATCACAATCGCTTGGACATGACGAGGGGACGGGCCCGTTGCTAGAAATCTGCGTCCGTCCCCGCCCAGCCGGGCGAGACTTGCGGAGGCCAATCCCATGCGCGCTGCGATGCCTCGACTTGCCCTGGCCGTCGCGGCCCTGTGCGCGACGTCCTTCAGCGCCGCGTCCGCCGCCGAGACGATCGGCGTGACGGCCGCGGTCAAGGGGCGCGCCGCCCTCGTCACCGGTACCGAGGCGCCGCGCGCGGCCGGCAGCGGCACCGAGGTGCGCCTCAACGACCGCGTGCAGACCGGCGCGGAATCGGCGCTGCAGCTCTTGCTGCGCGACCAGACGACGTTCACCGTCGGCGCCAACAGCGACCTCGTCATCGACCGCTTCGTCTACGACCCTAACGCGAGCACCGGCGCGATCCTCGCCAGCGTCTCCAAGGGCGCGTTCCGCTACGTCTCCGGCCAGGTGGCCAAGAGCGGCCCGGACAACGTCAAGATCAAGCTGCCCCAGGGCATGCTCGGCGTGCGCGGCACGACGCTGCAAGGCGCCGCCCAGGCGGACGGCAGCTGGTCGATCTTCAACACCGGCGCCAAGAGCGGCAACAACGCCGGCGAGCGCGCGTCGGTCGCGACTTTCAACGGGCAGGAGATCAAGAGCGGCTTCAAGGCGCAGATCTCGGCTGCCGGCGGGCTGACCATCTCCAAGATCTCGCAGGCCGAGCTGCAGCAGCTCCAGGGCAGCACCAAGGCCGCCTCGACGCAGGGCGCGCAGTCCGGCGGCCAGGCCCAGCAGGGCGGCCGGCGCACCAGCGACAGCGGCGTCAACGCCGGCCAGGCATCGGGACAGAACGAGGCGAAGCAGACCGAGGACGCCAAGCTCGAGGCCGGCGCGCGCGAGGCGCAGGACGACCTGACGGACGATGCCGAGGACGACGAGCCGATCGACGACATCGCCGGCTTCTTCGATCCCGACGCGTTCATCGAGAAGTGGAGCAACCTGCCGAGCGTCGGAACGGCCGCGTACGACGAGGCCGGCGTGCCGGTCTACGCGTGCGCCTCCTGCTTCGGCGCGACCGTCAAGGACGTGCTCCGGGACTTCAGCCTGCTCGACGGGCCGGAGGTCGGGAGCTTCGACGTGTCGGCCTCCGTCAATTTCGCGGCGCGCCAGATCACCGTCAATGTCACCAACATCGTCACGACCTTCGGCGTCTCCGGCACCGCCGGCGCCGCGCCCGCCAATTTCGACACCGCGGGCCAGGCGTTCGCGCCGGGCATCCTGCTCAACGCC
>JAEULF010000142.1 GCA_016793965.1 Alphaproteobacteria bacterium
CCGGCCCGGTTGCCCGAACGGGCCGAGATGGGCGGTCCGCCCCATCAGCACGACGTCTTCCACGGTGAAGGCGAAGCTGGGAGCCTGCAGCTGCGGCACGTAGGCGATGGCGCGAGCGCGCGCCCGCGCGGCGATCCCGGCAAGCTGCATGCCGTCCAGGGCGACGGTGCCCGCGAGCGGCGGCAGCAGGCCGACCAACGTGCGCAGCAGCGTGGTCTTGCCCCCGCCGTTCGGACCGAGCACGCAGGCGACCACGCCCGGACGCACCGTGAGGTCCAGGCCGGCGCCGATGCTCCGGCCGGGGAACCCGTAGGCGAGGTTTGCGGCGACCAGGCGCATCGCGCTCAGCTCCAAACCCGCCTGGCGCGCGCCAGGAGCAGGAGGAAGACCGGCGCGCCGACGACGGCGGTGAGGACGCCGAGCGGCAGCTCCGTCGCGACGAGGCTGCGCGCGAGCGTGTCGATCGCGAGCATGTAGCCCGCGCCGAGCAGCGCCGCGAGCGGCAGCAGCCGGCCGAAGCCCGGGCCGACGATGAGGCGCGCCGCGTGGGGGACGACGAGACCGACCCAGCCGACCACGCCCGCCGACGCGACAGCCGCCGCCGTCATCAGCGTCGCCGCGGCGATCGCCGCCATGCGGACCTTTGCAACGGGGACGCCGAGGGCCGACGCCTCCTCGTCGCCGAGCGACATGACGTTGATGCGCCAGCGCAGCAGCACGAGCGGCACGAGCGCGACGAGCACGAGCGGCAGGAGGCGGGCCATGTCGGCGCGGGTGGCGCCGGCAAGGCTGCCCAGCAGCCAGAAGGTGATGGCGGGCAGCTCGGTGTACGGGTCGGCCAAGGCGGTCGCCAGCGCGATGCCGGCATGGAACAGCGCGCCAACGACCACGCCGGCGAGGACGAGGACCAGCGTCGGATCGCCGCGCGGCACGGCGGCAGCGGCGATGTAGACCAAACCCACGGCGCAAAGCCCGCCCGCGAACGAGGCGAGCTGGATCTCCCAGATGCCGGCGCCCGCGACGATGCCGAGCACGGCGCCGAGACCGGCGCCCGAGGAGACGCCGAGGATGTCGGGAGCGACCAGCGGGTTGCGGAACATCGCCTGGTAGGCCGCGCCGGCCGCTGCCAGCGCTGCGCCGACGGCCAGCGCCCCTGCGATGCGCGGCAATCGGATCTGCCACACGACCGTCACGATCTCCGCCGGCGCGCTTCCGGTCAGCACGGCGACGAGGGCGCCCGGCGGCACAGGGTATCGGCCGACCGACAGCGCCAGCAGGACCAGCACCGCGATCGCCGCGGCCGCCGCGATGCACGCGGCCAGTGCCCGCGCGTCGCCCGCGCCGCGCGACCGGCCGGGCGAGAGAGCGTGCGTCATCGCCGCGCCCTGCGGGCCGGAGCGGCCCCGGCGAGCAGCTCTGCCGCTTCGGCATCGGTGAGCGGACGCTGGTAGAAGAGCGCGAAGAACGCGCGGGAAGCTGCCGCCGCATCGTCGGCGAAGAGGTCGGGATGCAGCAGGCGCGAGAGCCAGATGGCGCCGAGCAGGCGATTGGCGGACGGCGGGAAGTCGAACCATCCGAAGGGCAGCCTGGGAACCTGGTAGACTTGGCCGGAGCGCACGGCGGGTACGGATCGCCATGTCGGCTCCGCCCGCGCCGCCGCCGCGAAAGCCGGATCGAGCGCCAGCACGACCTCCGGCCTCCAGGCCAGGATCTGCTCGACGCTGGCGCGGAACAGATTGCCGCGGCCGATGCCCTCGCCGGCCACGTTCCGCCCGCCGGCAACCTCGATCAGCTCGGCGTTGATCGATCCGGTGCCTCCGGTCTCCAGCCCGTCCGGGCCCCGGCCGTAGTAAACCAGCGGACGCCGCTCCGGCGGCAGCGCGGACACCGCCCGGTCGATCTCTCCGAGCCTGGCCTCGAACTCCGCGGCGAGCTGCTCCGCGCGCGCGCCGACGCCGAGGATCCGGCCGAGCCGACGATAGGCCGTCGGCAGCGCCGCCATGCGGCCGTCGAGCAGCAGCACCGGCACGCCCGTCTGCGCCTGAACCTGGTCGGCAAGCTGCGCGAAGGTCGCCCGCGTCGATCCCAGGTCGAGGATGAGGTCGGCGCGGCGCTTCAGCACTTCCTCGACATTGGCGCTGTTGCCGCGGCCGGTCAGGCGGCCGAGCTCCGGCAGGTCGCCGAAAGGCTCCTTGACGAAGCGGCGCTCCTCCGGCGTCAGGGCGCGCGTCCAGCCGAGCATGAGCTCGGGGGCGAGCGTGTAGAGGAGGATCGCCGCCGGTGCGCCGGCGGGAAAGACGCGCATCGGCCGCGCGGGAACGGCGACATGACGTCCGGCGTCGTCGGTCTCCACCGCCGGCCTGGCCGACGCCGGGCCATGGGGCAGGCAGACTGCCACGGCGACGGCTGCCGATACGAGGATGCGGAGCGGGGTCATGGCCGCCAGCATAAGACCGAGCCGGGAGCCGTTTACAAGACCGGCCTCCTGCCCCAATTCTGTGCCGCCACGCAGGAGGCCCCATGCGCGTGTCCATGATCGCAGCCGCCCTCCTCGCGGCCGCCGCCCTGATGCCGCTTGCCGTCGGCGACCTCCGCGCCGCCGACGTCAGCCGCGGGCCCGAGCTGTGGGGCAAGTGCAGGGCCTGCCACACGATCGAGGCGGGGGGCCGTCACGTGGTCGGCCCCAACCTGCACGGCCTGTTCGGGCGCGCCGCCGGCGCCCTGGCCGACTACCGCTACTCGAAGGCGCTCAAGGAATCGGGCATCGTCTGGACGGACGAGAGCCTGGACCGGTTCCTGGCCGCGACCCAGGACGTCGTGCCGGGAAGCAAGATGTACGGCGGCCTGGCCGGCCCCGATGACCGCAGCGACCTGATCGCCTGGCTGCGAACCGTCGCCGGACCCGGCGGCAAAGCGCCTTGAGACCGTTGGCTACGGCTTGCGATACGGCCCGCGGCGCCTTATTTTCTGCTCAATCGCGGCCGTCCGGGGCGGCCGACCAGAAGCAATGTCGCAAGGAGAGGCCGCCATGAACGTGCTGCTGTCGGGTGCTGTCGCTGCCGTCGCCATCGCGATCGTCGCTGCCGTCGTCCTGAACGGTGCGCAGAAGCCCGCCGCCGATGCATTCGCCACGCAGAGCGTCCGGGTCGGCGATGCCGGGCACAGCTGGAAGGCTGAAGGCACGAAGAAGAACTGACGTCGCGCAGCACCGCCGGGAGTCGGCGGCGCAGGCGACAGTCAATTGGCCGGCGCCACTTCTTGGCCGGAGGCCAGGTCCCAGACCTTGATGACATGGTCATAGCCGCCGGACACCGCGCGCAGGCCGTCCGGCGTGAAGGCAACGGACCAGACGGGCTTCTGATGGCCCGAGAAGCTGCGGATCTGCCGGCGCGCATCGAGGTCCCAGAGATGGACGAGTCGGTCGCCGCCGCCGGATAGCGCGCGCTTGCCGTCAGGCGAGACGGCGAGCGTCGTGACGAACCCTTTCGTGCCATCGAGCGCGCCGACCTGCTTCTCGGCCGCCAGGTCCCAAAGGCGGATCTCGCCGTCGACGCTTCCCGACAGGGCGAGCGCCCCCGCCGGATGCACCGCGACGGCGTTGACGCTGGTTCGATGCCCGCGCAGGACCGCGACCTCCTTGCCGGTCTGCACGTCCCAAAGCCGCACGGTCTCGTCATAGCTGCCGGAGACGAGCTGGTCCTGGCCGGCGAAGGCGACTTGCATGACGTTCTTCTCGTGCCCATCGAGCGTGCGCAGCAGCGCGTTGGTGGCAAGGTTCCAGATCTTGATCGTGCGGTCCCAGCTCGCCGATGCCAGGAGCTTGCCGTCAGGGCTGACGGCCAGGCTGGCGACGTTGTTGACGTGCCCCTCGAGGCGAGCGATCTCGGCGCCGGTCGCCAGGTCCCAGCGGACG
>JAEULF010000199.1 GCA_016793965.1 Alphaproteobacteria bacterium
GACCCGGAGACGCGGCCGGCCTTGAAGGCGAAGGGCCTGCTGACGCGCGACTCGCGCGTCGTCGAGCGCAAGAAGTACGGCAAGATGAAGGCCCGACGCAGCTTCCAGTTCTCGAAGCGCTGAGGCGCACCCTCGTTCCACGTCTTCGGAAAGGGCGCCCCAGAGGCGCCCTTTCTGTTTCGTGCTATCGTCATCGCAGACGGGAGGTTCCCATGGCCGGCAAAGCCAACGGCACTTCAGGCAACCAAGTCCGGATCGCCATCCTCGGCGCCTCGGGCTACACGGGGGCAGAGCTCGTGCGCCTGCTCGCGCGCCATCCGAACGCGCGCATCGTGGCGCTCACCGGCGACCGCAACGCCGGCCAGCCGCTCGCCCAGGTCTTCCCGCATCTGCGCGCGCTGAAGCTGCCGGACCTGATCAAGATCGAGGACGTGCGCTGGGACGGCGTCGACCTCGTGTTCTGCGCTCTGCCGCACGGCACGACGCAGAAGGTCATCGCCGGCCTGCCGGCGCATCTCAAGGTCGTCGACCTCTCCGCCGACTTCCGCCTGAAGGATGCGGCCGAGTACGCGCGCTGGTACGGCCACCCGCACCAGGCGCTGGAGCTGCAGAAGGAGGCGGTCTACGGCCTCACCGAGATCAAGCGCGCGGCGGTGAAGGCGGCGCGGCTGGTCGCGAATCCCGGCTGCTATCCGACCTCGGCGCAGCTGCCCTTGATCCCGCTCCTCGCCGACGGCCTGGTCGAGGAGGACGGCATCATCGTCGATTCGAAGTCCGGCGTGACCGGCGCCGGCCGCTCGCTCAAGGAGGCGAACCTCTATCCCGAGGCGGCCGAGGGCATCCATGCCTACGCCGTCGGCAGCCACCGGCACGGGCCGGAGATCGAGCAGGGCCTCGCCGAGGCGGCGGGCAAGCCGATCACCGTCACCTTCACGCCGCACCTGATGCCGATGAGCCGCGGCATCCTCTCGACGATCTACGTCAAGGCCAGGAACGGCGCCAAGGCGGACGACCTGCGCGCGAGCCTGCTGCGCGCGTACGAGGGCGAGCCTTTCGTCACCGTGGTGCCGCAGGGCGAATCGCCGGCGACGCGCCACGTGCGCGGCTCGAACCACGTGCATATCGGCGTGTTCCCGGCGCGGGCGACGGGGCGCGCCGTGCTGGTCTGCGCCATCGACAACCTCGTCAAGGGCGCCTCGGGCCAGGCGGTGCAGAACATGAACGTGATGCTCGGCCTGCCGGAGACGACGGCGCTCGATCAGCAGCCGATGTTCCCGTGACGGCGCGCCGGGCAGGGCAGGGAGAGTGGCGGCAGGCATGATCGTCAAGCCGTTCGACGGCATCTGGCCGCGCATCCACCCCGAGGCCTTCGTCGCCGAGAACGCGGCGATCATCGGCGACGTCGAGATCGGGGCGGGGAGCACGATCTGGTACAACGTCGCCATCCGCGGCGACGTCAATCTCGTGCGCATCGGGACCGAGAGCAACGTGCAGGACGGCACGGTGATCCACGTCTCCAGCGACCGGAAGGGCGACGGCGGCTCGCCGACGCGCATCGGCAGCCGCGTCTCGATCGCGCATATGTGCCTGATCCACGGCGCCACGCTCGAGGACGGCAGCTTCGTCGGCTCCGGCGCCGTGGTCATGGACGACGTCGTGGTCGAGAGCGGCGCCATGGTCGCGGCCGGCGCGCTGGTGACGCCGGGCAAGCGCGTGCCCAGGGGCGAGCTCTGGGCCGGCCGGCCCGCCAAGCTGTTCCGCCACCTCACGCCCGAGGATCTCGCGACGTTTCCCGGCATCGCCGAGCGCTATGTCAAGCTCGGCGCCAAGTACCGCGCCGCGGCGCGCGGCTGAGCGCGGCCGGGCGCGCGCTCAGCGCGCGGCGCCGGGATCGCCGGCCAGGACCAGCTCCGCGCCGACGATCGCCTCGTCGAGCGCCGCGAGCATCGCGTCCGCGAGTTCGGGCGGCGGCGGCCAGGCGCCCTGCGCGAGAGCCTCCTCGCAGGCTTGGGCGCTCTTGCGCAGGCCGGTCGCGCCGATGGTGGCGCCGACGCCGCGCAGGGAGTGGGCGAGGATGGTGGTCGCCTCGCGGTCCGCCGCGGCGACCAGCCGCGCCAGCTCCGCGCGGCTGCCGGCGAAGCGGTCGCGGAACAGGGCGACGAGGCTGCGATAGAGCGCCGCGTCGCCGTTGGCGTGGCCCAGCCCCGCGGCGACGTCGAGGCCGGGCGCCTGCGCCGGGAGCCCGCCGGACAGGTGGGATGGCGACGCCTGCGCGGCATCCGCCGCGCCGTCCGGCGGCAGGTGCTGCGCCAGCGCGCCGTAGAGCGCGTCCGGCTCGATCGGCTTGGTCAGGTGGTCGGTCATGCCGGCGGCGATGCTCGCGGCGCGCTCCTCGACGAGCGCATGGGCGCTCATGGCGATGATCGGCGGCGGGATGCGGCCCGGGATCGCCAGGATCCGGCGCGTCGCCTCGAGCCCGTCCATCTCCGGCATCTCGATGTCCATGAGGACGAGGTCGCAGGTCTCCCGCCCGAGCCAGTCGATCGCCTCGCGCCCGTTGCCGGCGATGGCGACGGCGAAGCCGACGTCCTCGAGCAGCGCTCGCGCGAGCTGCTGGTTGACGGCGTTGTCCTCGACGACGAGCACGCGCCGCGCGCGCCAGTGCGGCCTGGCCGCGGCGCCGCTGCCTTGCACCTGGCGGACGAGGGCGGCGCGCGCATCCGCGGTCTCGCCGGACGCGGTCTCGCCGGGCGCGGCCGCGCCGGGCGAGGCCGCGCCCAGGCGCACCACGAAGCGGAAGACGCTGCCCTTGCCCTGCACGCTCTCCGCCCAGATGCGCCCGTTCATCAGCTCGACCAGGCGCTTGCAGATGGCGAGGCCGAGCCCGGTGCCGCCGTAGCGCCGCGTGACGGTGGGGTCGGCCTGGGCGAAGCCTGAGAACAGCCGCGCCTGCTGCTCCGCGCTCATGCCGATGCCCGTGTCGGAGACCGAGGTCTCGATCTCGATCTCCCGCTTCTCCTCGTCGCGGCTCGCGACCCGTGCCGAGATCGTCACCGCTCCGCGGTCGGTGAACTTGAGCGCGTTGCCGACCAGGTTGGTCAGCACCTGGCCGAGCCGGAGCGGGTCGCCGGTCGCCTCGCGGGGCAAGCTCTCGTCCAGGCGCAGGCTCAGCGCCACGCTCTTGCTCGCGGC
>JAEULF010000242.1 GCA_016793965.1 Alphaproteobacteria bacterium
GAGATGACGCCGCGCCAGGTGCGCACCTCCTGCTCCGTCATGTCGGCGCGCTGCAGCATGGCGCGCAGGTTGCGCACCATCGCCGGCACCTTGTCGGCGGGGCGCAGGAAGTTGGTCGCGTGCAGCTCGCGCTCGAGCTGGTCGAACAGGCCCTGCATCTCCTCCTTGGTCGCCGGCCGGCTGCCGCCCAGCGGCAGCGAGCGCGCGGGATGCGCCTGGGGGTCGAGGCCGGCATGGAACCATTCATGCGCGACCAGCAGCACGGCCTGGCCGAGGTTCAGCGAGCCGAAGGCCGGGTTGAGCGGGATCTGCACGAGCACGTCGGCGAGCGCCACCTCGTCGCTCTCCAGCCCCGTGCGCTCGGGACCGAAGACCAGGCCGCAGCGCTGGCCGTCGGCGACCAGCGCCTGCAAATCGGCCGCCGCCGCGCGCGCGTTGACGACCGGCTTGACCAGGCCGCGCGACCGCGCCGAGGTGGCGTAGACGCGCCCCAGGTCGGCGATCGCCGCCTGCATGGTCGGGAAGATCGTGGCACCGTCGAGCACGGCGTCGGCACCCGAGGCGAGGGCCACAGCCTTGGGATTGGGCCAGCGGCAGGAAGGCGCCACCAGCCGCATCTCCGTCAGCCCGCAATTGAGCATCGCGCGCGCCGCGGCACCGATGTTCTCAGGCAGCTGCGGCCGGACCAGGATCACGACGGGCGCAGGCCCGCCGGCGCTTGCCGTGCTGGTGCCAGCCTTGCTCTTGTCGGTGCCGGCCAAGGTCGACTTCCTCCGCGCCCGAACGGGCGGCGGCTCATGGTTGAAACGGTGCGCCGCTCATCAGGGTACCGTCGATCCGGCGAAAGCGGGAATCGACCGCGCCTGCAGCGTCGCGCTGGGCAGCAGCGGCACAAGCCGCCCGGTGGATTCCCGCTTTCGCGGGAATGACAGGTGGTGTGACGTCGAGCGCCGCAGCGACGCGCGCCGCGCTCCGCAACCTGTCATTCCTGCGAAAGCGGGAATCCACCTAGCCGACAGCACAGACATTGGCAGGACGCGTTGGGCGCAGCGTGCCTCAGGCGATCAGCGCGGCGACCTTGCGCGGCAGCGCGAAGGAGGCGACGTGGATCTCCGGGGTGTAGTACTCGGTCTTGAGGTTGACCTTGTCGAAGCGCGGCTTGACCTCGGCGACGGAGAGCCGGCGCAGCGCCGGGTCGTCGGACGCCCAGCCCAGCGCCATGAAGCCGCCGACATAGGTCGGCACGGCCGCCATCATGGCCCAGCCGTCCTTGAACAGCGTCTTGAAGTGCCCGACCGACTGCTTGAGCTCGTCGGCCTGCATGTAGGGCACGCCGTTCTGCGTCACCAAGACGCCGCCCGGCGTCAGGCAGCGCCGGCAGTCGGCATAGAACTCGCGCGTGAACAGCACGGCGCCCGGGCCCATCGGGTCGGTCGAATCGACGACGATGACGTCGAAGCGCTCGGCCGTCTCGCGCACGTACTTGCAGCCGTCGGCGATGACGATCTTCGCCCGCTTGTCGTCGAACGCGCCCTGGGAGAGCTCCGGCAGGTGCTGCTTCGACATGTCGATGACGGCCGGGTCGATCTCGACCATCACGACCTGGTCGAGCGGATGCTTCACCGCCTCGCGCAGGGCGCCGCCGTCGCCGCCGCCGATGATCAGCAGCTTCTTGGCCCGGCCGTGGGCGAGCACGGGCACGTGCACCATCATCTCATGGTACACGTGGTTGTCCCGTTCGGTCGTCTGGATGACGCCGTCGAGCGCCATGACCTTGCCCCAGACCGGGTTCTCGAAGATCACCAGGTCCTGGAACTCGGTCTTCTCGCGGAAGAGAACCCGCTCGACGGCGTGACGCTGGCCCCAATCGCGGTACAGCGTCTCCGCGAACACCATCATTCGACGACGACGCCGCGCTTGTGCTCGGCCACGCTCACCTGGTCGGGCGAGAAGGCCTCGCGCAGCACGCCGATCGCCTTGTGCGGCTGGGCGTTGCCGCACATGAAGATGTCGATCGCCGCGTAGCCGCACTCCGGCCAGGTGTGGATGGAGATGTGGCTCTCCGCCAGGACCGCGACGCCGCTGACGCCGTTGTTGGGCGAGAAGTGGTGCATGTTGATGTGCAGCAGGGTCGCGCCGCACGCCGTCACCGCCCGCTTGAAAGCGTCCTCGATGTACTGCACGTCGTCGATCTTCTTCGCACCCCAAAGGTCGACGATCAGGTGCGTGCCCGCGAAGGTGAGACCCTCCTTGCGCACGAAATGATCGAGACGGGTGTCGCTGAAGTCGATCTTGACGACGTTCGCTGAGCCGGTTTCCTGCTTCGACTGACGCTTCTTCGCTACCTGCGAGCCGCTCTCAAGGCTCTGTACCAGTCCGGACTGACGACCAGTGTTATCCACAAGGTCCAAGTCCATCCCAATTCGGGCAAGGGCGCGCTTTGCCATTCCGTCCCCCCAAACCTGCAGATGAACCCGGCGAGCCACAACGGCTTCGGGTGAGACCGCATATGGGGCATATCGCCCCCCACATCAAGTAAAACTTTCAGGGCTCGCGACGCGGAGACTGTGCAAAGCGGGCACACCAGCGCTGCGGCGAGCGACGCCGATTCCGACGCTGCGCCGCATCATATTGATTTAACGCATCTTTTTACCCCTCGCGCCTGCGACCTTCCAGCGACGGTCATGCGCCGCGAATACAGTATTCGCTGAGGCGCGGGCACGATGACTTGCAGCATTCAATTCGTCGAATACTAGAAAAACGCGCTTCGCGGGGGCACGCCAGCCCCGCCCGGGCCGCTGCGCGGGGAATAGCGCCGCCCCTTGTCCTGCTGCTGGGGGCCGAAGGCGGCCGATGACCCGACCGCATTTCTGCCCCTACTTCCCCGAGCGAGGCGCGACGGGGCAGCGGGGCCGCGCGCGACCGCACACATCTTCGCAAAAATTTCGCGGCTCGGAGTCGACGGCGAGAGTCCGGTCGCGTTGCACGCTGGACACGACGCGGAGCGCGACGCGCGCGCCAGCGCAGGCACGACTCGCTGCGACAAGCATTGACGAGAGGCCGCTCGCAGGATGCGATCGACGGCAGCGACGAGCAGCGAGCAACAGGGAGCGGGGCGCGCCATGGCGAAGACGAGCGGTGCAAGGCCGGCAGCGGATGCGGCCGTCGCCGCGATCGACGGGGAGCGGCTGTGGCGGCGGCTCATGTCGATGGCGGAGATCGGCGCGACGGCGAAGGGCGGCGTCAACCGCCCGACGCTCTCGCCCGACGATGTCCGCGCCAAGCGGCTCCTCGCCGACTGGGCACGCGCGCGCGGCTTCGCCGTCAGCCAGGACGCGCTGGGCAACCTGTTCGTGCGCCGCGCCGGCCGGGAAGGTGCGGCGCCCGTCATGACAGGCAGCCATCTCGACAGCCAGCCGACCGGCGGCAAGTTCGACGGCGCCTACGGCGTTCTCGCCGGGCTCGAGGTCATCGAGGCGATCGACGACGCGGGAATAGAGACACGCCGGCCGATCGAGGTCGCCGCCTGGACCAACGAAGAGGGCTGGCGCTTCCAGCCCGGCTGCACGGGATCGCTGCACTACACACGCCAGATCGACCTGGCCCGGCTCGCGGGCGTGCGCGACTGGAACGGCGTCGGCTTCGCGGCGGCGTTGGAGGAGTGCCTCGCCGCGCTGCCCCTGCCCGTGCACGACGGGGCAATCCCTTCGGCCTATGTCGAGGCACATATCGAGCAGGGCCCGCGGCTCGAAGCGGCGGCGCTGACCATCGGCGTCGTCGATGCCGTGCAGGGCTCGGAGAAGTGGCTGGTGACGATCACGGGCGAGGACGCGCATGCCGGCACGACGCCGCACGCGCTGCGGCGGGACGCGCTGCAGGCAGCGGTCGCCGCCATCGCGGCGCTCGGCGCCCTGATGGCCGATCCGGCCGACGTCATGCGCTTCACGGTGGGGCGCCTCGTGGTCGAGCCCGGCAGCCCCAACGTCGTGCCCGGACGCTGCACCTTCACGATCGACATGCGCCACCCCGACCTCGCCGTCATCGACCGGCTCTCCGCGCGCGTGCCGGAAACGATCGCCGACGCGGCGGCGCGGCATGGCTGCTCCGTCGAGGCAAAGCGGCTGGCGCATGTCGATCCGACGCGGTTCGATCCCGGCATCGTCGCAGCTGTGCGGGCGGCGGCCAGCGGGCTCGGCCTGCCTCACATGGACATGATCTCCGGCGCCGGCCACGACGCCATGCATCTCGCCAAGATCTGCCCGTCCGGCATGATCTTCATTCCCTGCGCCCGCGGCGTCAGCCATAACGAGACCGAATCGGCGACGGCGGCAGATTGCGCGGCCGGCGCGCGCGTGCTCGCCGCGACGCTGCTGAAGCTGGCGCAGTCGTGACAGCGACCGCGAGCGGCCCCTGCCCGACCCTGTCAACGAGGCCTGCATGACCACGCTGCACGACTATTTCCGCTCCAGCGCCGCCTTCCGGGTGCGCATCGCGCTCGCCTTGAAGGGGCTCGCCTTCGATCGCGCCTTCGTCCACCTGCGCAAGGGGGAGCAGGCGAGCCCGGCCTACACGGCGAAGAACCCGCAGCAGGTCATCCCGACCTTGGAGATCGACGACCTTGTCCTCACGCAGTCCCTGGCGATCATCGAGTACCTCGACGAGACCCGGCCGACGCCGCCTCTCCTGCCCCGCGATCCGGCCGGACGGGCGCGGGTGCGGGCGCTCGCGCTCGCGATCGCCTGCGAGATCCACCCGCTCAACAACACGCGCGTCCTCGCCTACCTGGGCGGCCCCCTGAAGCTGGCGGAGGACCAGCGCAACGCCTGGTACGCCCATTGGGTGACGATCGGGTTCCAGGCCATCGAGTCCATGCTGGTCGCAAGTCCGGCAACCGGGCGATTCTGCCACGGCGACGCACCGACGCTCGCCGATATCTGCCTGGTGCCCCAGGTGTTCAACGCCAAGCGCTTCAACGTGACGACGGCGCCGTATGTCCGGCTGATGCGCGTGTTCGACGCCTGCATGGCGCTCCCGGCCTTCGACGGCGCCCAGCCGTCCAAGCAGCCGGACGCCGAGTAGGCAGGCGGGGAGCCGATGCCGGAGCGCGACGACATGTCGACGCGGTCCCGACCGTCGGCGCACCGCGCCGCACGGCCCGACCTGCCGCCGCAGCCAGCGCCCGTCCGCCGCCTCGCGACGCGCGTCGTCCGCGCCAACGATCGGTTCGCGCGGCGCTTCGAGCGCTGGCTCGACCGGCTGGCCGGCGCCGGCGCCGCTCTCCCCGCGCCGCGGTCGGCGCCGGCCGCGCGCCGGCCAGTCCCCGTCCAGGCGGCGCGCGCGCGCCAGTGGGTCCTGATCGGCGTGCACGTCGCCGGTTACGTCCTGATCGTTGCGCTGCTGCTGGTCGGCATGCCGCGATTCGCGGCGACCGCCTGGATCGCCCTCGCCGGCGCGCTCGCCATCGTGTCCCTGATCGTGGATGCCGCAGCGATCCGCCATATCCAGGACGAGCGGCGGCTGTTCGCGGCAGTGCTCGCCGAGGACGGCAGCACAGACGACCGACCGCGCGGCGAGCGCGTCGGAGAGGGAATGGTCCTCGCCTATCTCCTGCTGCATGCTGGTTGCGCGGCGCTCTTCGCCCTCGTCCTCGGCGTCCCAGCGATCCTCCTCGCGCTTTTCGGCTACCTCTGAGGGGCGCAAGACCCATGGCTTTCCTGCTCGCCGATCCTCAGGCACGCGGCCGGCTCCTGCGCTGGGCATTGACGGCAGCAGCGGCTGGCGTCGTGCTGGCCCTGCTGGCCTTCCTCCTGCTGCCGGACAGCGCGCCGAAGGGCGAGCGCGAGCGCGCGCTCCTGCGATCGCGCCAGTGCGCGGGCTGCGACCTCGCCGGCGCCGACATGCGCGGCGCGCAGCTCGACGGCGCGCATCTCGGCGGCGCGGTGCTGCGCGGCGCTGCGCTCGCGCGGGCCAGCCTGGTCGGCGCCGTGCTGGAGCGGGCCAGCCTGGCCGGAGCGAACCTCGCACGCGCCGACCTGAGCGGCGCGCGGCTCGCGCAGATCGACGGCGAAGGCGCGCAGTTCACCGACGCGCGCCTGCCCGGCGCGCAGATGCGCGGCGCCATGCTCGACCGCAGCGACCTGAGCGACGCCGACCTCTCGGGCGCCATGCTGGCCGGCGCCAGCCTCGCCGAGGCCCGGCTGCGCGACGCGGACCTGCGCAGGGCCTGGCTGTTCGGCGCCAACCTGCGCAAGGCGAACCTGCGCGGCGCCGACCTTCGCTCGGTCGATGCCGAGGGGGCGAACTTGAGCGGGGCCGACTTGCGCAAAGCCGACCTGCGCAATGCCAACCTGCGCAACGCCAACCTCGCCGGCGCCGACATGCGCGGCGCGCGCACCGAAGGCGCCGACATGCGCGGCGCCGTCACGGACGGCGCCCATGTCGGCGCCTCCGGGCTGCTCGCCCGGCCGCGCCCGCCGCCTGAACGCTGACGGCGTCAGTGGAGGTAGGAGATCGGCGAGTAGGTCAGGATGGGCAAGGTGACGGACTGGCCGATGAAGACGATGATCTCGTAGCTCGCGCGCGAGAGGTTCCACATGCCGATGCCGAAGGCCGCCACCAGGCCGAACACGATCACGTTGCCCAGGGCCGACGCCTTGGCGATGCGCTCCAGCCCATAGCTCCAGCCGAGCAGCGTGAAGACGACCAGGTCGACCACGTAGGCGACCAGGGCAAGGCCCAGCGACACGAGCAGGATCACGACGGCGTAGCGGTCGGGGTTGATCGGCCCGCCCACGAAGCCGATCGGCGCCATCAAGTACATCGAGATGAGCATGCCGATGAGGACCGGGATCGCCCAGCGCAGCATGCCGGCGCCCATCGCGTGCGCGGTGATCACGATCTTGATCGGGAGCAGCGCCGCGGCGAGAAGGAGGAACGGCGATAGGACATATGCAGGCGCGTTGAAGACCTGCTGGGCATGCGCCGGGCTCGACCCGACCAGGGCCAAGCCGATCGCCCCAATGAAAACCGACCGCCAACGCTGCACGGCGAGCTCTCCAGCACGTTCCGTTCGCGAAGCGCAGCCTGCCGGAGCAGGGTTAACCGTCCGCTAACGCCTGGCCGGCTCGCTGCTCGACGGCGCCCTCAGAGGCACGGCGCCGGGATCGTCATCCTAGCACCGAGAGCATCCTGCGGCCAGGACGGCGGCCAGGACGGCGGCCGGGGCAGTGGCCGGGGCAGTGGCCGGGCCGAAATGCGCTAGAAGGGCGGCCTCCTGCCGCCCCTCACGTCAGGGCGCTCAGGATCGGCGATATAGGACAGGCGGAGCGAGCCGCCGCGCGACGCCGGGTCGAGCTTGCCGTCCTTCTCTGCGCCGGGCGGCGGGATCAGGCGCAGGTTCGTCTGGCGCCCTTTGCCGTCGCGGCCGGAGAAAGCGACGAGGGAGCCGTCCGGCATCTTCAGGAACGTGCCGTCCGGCTTGACCAGGTCGCGCTGCGGCACGACCTCGACGTAGCGCTGGCCGAGCAGCGTCCGCTGCAGCGCGAGGGCCGCCGCCGCGAGCTGGCGCGTCTCGGCCTGCGGATCGACCGGGCTGCCGAACACGACGTTGATCTGCATCAGCTTCGCCGACGTCGCGCCGAGCAAGTAGATGACGGCTGCCCTGCCCGCCCCTGGCAGGAGGTTATCGACCTCGGCAACCAGGGTACGCGTGCCCTCGGTCGGGTGCTCCGTCGCCTTCAGCGCGCCGGGAGCCACCGCGAAATCCTTGCGCGCGGCCTCACGCACCTCGGATTCGGTCATGCCGAAACGCGCCGACCGGAAGCCCTTGAGCTCGAACGCCGGCTCGCTGGCGGGCGGCGCCTTGGGCGCTTGCGCCGCGGCGCCGGAACAGAGCGGTCCGACGGCCAGAAGGACAGCGGCCAGGACCATGGCCGCTGGAGAGGGGAAGCGGGCGTAGGAAATATGCATCGCGGGCCGCGGCGAAACGGGTGCTCGAGCGGAACGGGCCGACCGGACCGGTCAGCCGCGCCGGCCGCCGTCGCCGACCAGCGTGAACGCGCCCCAGAACACCGGGTGGGAATTCTCCGGGTTGTTCATCAGCTCGATCTGGGCCGCCTGCAGGCCGATGGCGCCGCCCTGCGACAGGTCGCCGCCCAGCCTGTTGAACATCCCCGTGGTCAGCGCCACGGTGGCGCGCGACGGAACCTGCCAATGGGTCACCAGGAGCGTGCGCGCGCCGGCGAAGAAGAAGGACCGTGCGAGGCCCGAGAGCGCCTCGCCGCCCAGCTTTCCGCTCGAGCCGCCGCCGCCGGTGTTGCAGGCAGACAGCACGACGAGATCGGCGTTGAGACGCAGCTCGGCGATCTCGCTGGCCGTCAGCAGGCCGTTCTCCTTCGCCGATTCCTGGGCCGGCGGCGTCAGCGCCAGCGCCGGCTCGACCTGGCAGCGCAACTCGCCCGGCAGCAATCCGTGCAAGGCGAAATAGACGACGCGGTACTGGTCGAGAGAGGCCTTGCGCACCGCGCCCACGGTGGCCTGGGCGCCGAGGACGACCTTGTCGTCCGGTGCCTTCAGCACGCTGGCGATGCGCCGGAGCTCGTCCGCCGTCTCCGGCAGCGGCGCCAGCTGGCGCAGCAGCGCAGTCGTCGAGACCTCGCCGGTCTTGCACGCCTCGTCGAGCACGTTGCCGCTCGCGCGCGTCACGATCCCGCCGGGCGTCGAGAGCGGCGGCGCCAGGCTCGAGACGCGCTGGACCGGCTGCGCCGGCGCCGGCGCTGGCGCTGGCGCGGACGCCGGCGCGCCGCCGGCGTAGTCGGGATTGCCGAAACCGATGAAGGGCAGCGGTGCCCGCGCGACCTGGGAGATCGAGCGCAGGTCGACGAAGGCCCGCACCGACGGCACGACGCTGAGCGCATAGCGCCTGCCGAGCCACTGCGTGCGCACATAGGCGGCCGGGCTGCCGAGGCCGGGCGACGGGTTCGTGACCAGGATGGCGAAGGGCAGGCTGAGCAGGTCGCCGACGGGCACGGTGACCAGGTGCTCCACGCCGGCAAGGCTCGGCTCGAGCGGTTGCATCAAGCCCTTGTACAGCTGGTGCGAGAGCTCGAGGTCGAACTCGCGCACGCGGCCGCCGACCACCTCGAAGGCCTGGCGCAGCGCGGCGATCATCTCGCCCGATTCGCGCTTGTTCACGCCGAGCTTGACCACCGTCGTCTTGTCGCTGCGGACCAGGAAGGCGAAGCTCGCGGTCTCGCCGAGGACGTAGCGGACGAGAGCCTCGTTCGGCCGCAGCTTGCCGGCAATGTCCGCGACGGTGATCGGCCGCGCGCCGACCAGCTGGGCATAGCCGGGGAAAGCGATCTGGATCTGCTGCTCGAGCTCCTGGATCTTCTGCTCGGCCTCGGCCTGCTTCACCTTGAGCTGCTGCTCGCGCGGCAGGTCGCGCTGCGCCTGGTCCTTGCCCTGCTCGACGTTGAGCAAGCCCAGGGTCTCGTCGCGCGTGCGCTCGGCCTCCTGCAACGCCCGGACCAGCTCGCCGACCTTCGAATCGCTGGCCGCGAGCCGGGCCGCGGTCTTGGCGATGGTCTGGCTGGTCACGCCCTCGCGCTGCAGCTGGCTGGCGACGAACATCTCGCCGAACAGCTCCTGCGCCTCTGCCGGCTTCGCCTCGGCCTCGCGCAGGAGAGCGAGGAGGTAGGGCGCCAGCCGCTCATAAGTGATCTCGACGCCGGAGCCGCCCTGGGCACCGGCCCGCAGCATCGCCACGCCCTTGCGGAACGACGCGAGGGCCGCCGTCGGGTCGTTCGCCTGCAGGCGAAGCTCGCCCATCTGCATGTGCGCGAAGGCCGTGGTCGGCGCCTCGCCGAACAGGCGCTGGCGCATGTCGATGGCACCCTGGATGACCGGCGCCGCCTCGGCGAACTTGCTCTGCTTTGCCCAGATCTCGCCGAGCAGCAGGTCGAAGTCCGCCGCCCAGGTCTCCGGGGCGCGGCGGGACTTGGTGTAGATCTCCTGGCCGTTGCGCGCGACCTGCTCGGCCTCCCGCAGCTCGCCGTTGCGCATCAGCATGTGCGCCTCGACCCGCAAGCTCTGCGCCACGTCGGCCTCGTTCACCGAGGACTGGCGCAGCCCCGCCGAGGCCGCCTGGCCCGCGATCCCGCCAGATGCGCCCTTGGAGCGCTCTGCCTCCTCGCGCCGCAGCCTCTCGCGCTCGACTAGGTCCTTGCGGAACTGTGTGGCCTCGCGGGCGAACTTGATCGCTTCCGCGCGATCCTGCCGGTTGGCGGCGTCCATGGCACGGTAGGTGAGGTAGCGCGCGGTGTCGGACGAATCCTGCGAGGCGCGAACGAGCGGCTCGGCGCGGTCGAACAGCGCCCGCGCCTCGTCGAAGCGTCCCTGGTTGCTGACCTCGAGAGCCAGCGAGATCAGGGCGGTGCCGGTCTCCGGGTTGTTGAAGCCGAGCACGCGCTCGTGGATCTCCAGCGCCTTGCGGTAGGCGCGCTCGGCGCCGATGTAGTTGCGCGAGCTGTTGTAGAGCTGGCCAAGCCGCATCAGGTCCTGGTAAGCGGCCAGGTCGTTGGTCGAGAACATGCCGCCCGACTTGCCGAGCCGCTTCTCCAGGTCGAGGATGGCCTGGGAGCGCTGACCGTCGGCCGCCGTCTGCGCGATCACCGCCTTCGGGTCGACGACGCGACGGATCGCCGCTTCCAGCGCCGTCTGGGCCGGCGGGATCCCGTCGGCGAGGAAGATGCTGCCGTTGTCCCGCGCGACGAACGCCGTGTACGGCCAGCCGCCGCGCCGCAGCTGGCACTCCATGATCACGGCGGGGACGTTGTCCAGCACGCGGGACTCCTGCTGCCCCTTGCACTCCAGCCGCTGATCGATCTGCTGGCGCCACCAGCTCGTGCTGGCCCAGGTCTGCGGGTTGTCGCCCAGCAGCTTGACGCGCTCGCCGCTCACCATGATGAATCGGCCGCTCGGCTGCTCCCACGTGCCGCAGAAGATGTCGAACGGCTTGTTGTCCATCTCCTCGACCGAGCCGCGCTGGCGCGGCTGGGCCCGGCACTCCTCGCCGACCATGTTCTTGCCGAGCGCGATGGATACGACCTCCTCGGCTTTCGCCGTGTCGGCCTTGCCGCTCTTCTTCGACTCGTAGCTGGACTGGCAGGAGGCAACGAGGGCGACCGCGACAGCAGCCGACAGCACCCTTCCGCTCGACTTGCGCACGTGCCCCGCCATGGTCCCCGTTCCCGCTCTCCGCCCGCGCCGCCAGCCGGCCCCGCTTCCCCCAGCGGAGCCGCCTAGCCTCGACCAATGGCAAGGCTAGCGCAATTCGGCGCCCGCGGCCACCCTGAGGGCTGATTTGAGGGGATATTCCCTGGGGGAGCAGCCCCGGGGACATTCCCTTGAGGCTCGCCCCACGGCATCGCGCCGCCCTCGGCGGCGCCTACCAGAGCTGCTCGTTCCCGGTGTTGGAGAACTCGCGCTGCTCCTCCTCGTCGTTGCGATGCAACCCTGCACCGCCCTGGATGGTGTAAGGCGATTTGGCATCGAAGCTGACGCCGAGGAGCTCGGCTCCCGCCAGCTGCGGGTTCAGCGACGTATAGGAAAGCCCGCCGCACGACGTCGTCGGGACGGAGCAGTTGTTGAACATGTGCCCGCCGGTCGGGTGCCGGACCTGCACCTGGAACGCCGCCTGCGCCCCGGTCAGCCCGCCGACGGTGCCCGTCAGCGTGCTGGCGGTGCCGTTGACGAAGAGCTGGCCGGCATCCACCTGGCCGGTGGCGATGCCGCCGAGGATCATCTTCTTGCCGGTGGTGAGCTGGGTGAAGTCGATCGAGCCCTTGCCCGGCAGCGTATCGGTGATGTTGGTGTCGCCGGCATAGAGCGTGATGTTGCCCGTGGCCGACAGCGTGCCGAGCGTGATCGCGCCGTAAGTCGGCGCTGCGGCTGCCGATTCGATGAAGACGTCGCCGCCGGAGGTCCAGCTGCCCAGCATGGTGACGTTCTGAGCGCCGGTAACGTTGATGCCGCCGGTTCCGTTGAACGTGCCGCCGCCCGACAGGGTCGGCGCCGCGACGTTCGCGATCGTGAGGTTCGCAGCCTGGATCAAGCCGCCGACGGAGATCGCCGTCGTCCCGTTGGCGGCGCCGTTCACCACGACGTCGCCCACGGTCTTGATGCCGCCGCTCATCGCCAGGTTCGCGCCGTTGCCGAGGGTGACGTTGCCCATCGCGGAGATCGGCGCGTTGTTGCCGATGATGACGGTCGCGCCTGGGTCGAGGGTGACGCTGCCCACCCTGAGGTCCAGATTGCCGAAGCCGCCGCCGATTCCCACGCCCGGCACGCCGGAGATGGTGCTGGCCGCACCGCCCTGGAACGTCACGTTGTAGAAGATGCCGTTCGCCGAGTCCGTCGGGTTGGTGCCGACGGCGAAGATCGAGGTGTTGGGCCCGAAGGTCTGGTCGCCATTGAGCAGCGCGATGCTCTCGATCGTCAGGTTGCTGCCGTAGTTGAAGGACGTGTTGTCGAAGGTGATGAAGCCCGCGCTGACCGGACCGAGCGTGCGATAGGTCTGGTTGTTCGTCGAGTTCATGGTGACGCTGGCGACGTGGATGAGCGGCGTCACGTTCAAGTCGCCGCTGACCGCCTGCAGCGTGATGTCGAGCAGGGCCGTCGTGGCGCCGACGTCGTTGTTCACGGTGATGTTGCCGCCGCCGGTGAACACGGTGAGCGACTGGACGCCGCTCGCCGCCGCGTCGATCGAGCCGTTCAGGACGACGTCGGTGCCGGTCGTCGCGCCGGCGCCGGTGATGTTGCCGTCGGTGCGGTTCATGCTGGTCATCACGACGGAGTCGCGAAGCGTCGCGCTCGAGTTCAGCGTGATGGTTCCGGTGCCGTTGGCCTTGTTGCCCGCCGTGACCAGATCGCCCCAGAAATCGATCGTTCCGCCGGAGTAGACTTGGTTGCCGACGGTGAACACGTCGCCGGTGGTCGCGCTGTTGCCGAGCGAGACGCTGCCTGCGGTGATGGCCAGGCTCGCCAGCCGCCGTGCCGCGCCGAGGTCGCCGCCGAAGGTCACGCTTCCGGCGTTCACGACGAGCGCTTGGGCGCCGCCGGTCACGGCATCCAGGTTGCCCGTCACGTTGACCAGGCCGCCCGCGTCGAAGGTGGTGGTGGCAGACGCGATGTTGACGTTGCCCGCATAGGTCTGCGCGCCGGTCGTGAAGGCGCTGCGCACCGTGATGACGCCGGTGCTGGTCAGCGCCACCGATCCCAGCCGCGCGCCCGACGTGCCCATGTCACCCTGGACGTCGATGGCGCCGGTGCCGGTGCCGATGGTGATCCCCTGGCCTGTGCCGGCAATGCCGGAGGCCAGCGTCACCCCGATGTTCGTGGTATTGATGTTGCCGGTGACGTTGAGCGCGGAGCTGCCGAAGCTGACACCGGCGCCCGACGTGACATTGATGCTGGCGAGCGCTGTCGTCGCGCCGACGCCGCCATTGAAGGCGACGTTGCCGCCGCCGGCCGCGACGGTCAGCGCCTGGGCACCGTCGAGCGCCGCGCCGAAGGTGACGTTGCCGCCGCCGGTGACGAGATCGACCGCCTGCGCCAGCGTGACCGCGCCCGTCGTCGTGAAGTTGCCGCCGTTGGTGGTCACGTTGGCGTCGAGGATCGCTGCGCTGCTCACGTTGACGTTGAGCGCGCCGCCGGCGGCCGCGTTGATGAAGCCGTCCACCCGGCCGCCGCCCATGTTGAGCACGAGGGTGTTGCCGGCCGCGCCCGGGTTGACCTGGCCGGCCGCGGCGAAGGTCAGGTTGCCGCCCGCCGTCGCGATCGTCGTCGTCGTGCTGTTGACGCTGACGTTGTCGAGGAAGGTGACGTTCTGGCCGCTCGTCGCCAGGGTGCCGAGGACGGTCGTCGTGTTGTCGGCCGCCCGCGAGTCGAACTGGATCGCGCGGGCGAAGGTATGCGTCGTGTTGACGGTGATGTTGCCGGTCACGCCGCCATTCGCCGCGTCGCCGACGAAGAGCGTCCCGCCGGCGGTCGGCAGCAGCTTCGCCGCCTCGGCATCGTCGATGACCGCCGCGGCCCCGGTGCCGCTGCCGATGCCGAGGGTACGGCCGGCCGTCACGGTGCGCACGCGCACGTTGGCCGCCGAGACCGTCGAGCCTTGCAGGTCGAAATCGTCGGCGGTGATCGTCGCGTTGCCGCTCGTCCCGCCCGCCGCCACGCTGCCGCCCGCCGCCATCGAGAAGATGCCGAGAGGCGCCGTCGTGATGGCGACGTTGCTGGCAGCATCCGAGGACGTGACGGCCGCCGAGACGTTGACCCCGCCGCCCGTGCTCGTGAGCAAGACGTCGCCAGTGCCGCTCGCCGTGACGGCCGCGCCGACATGGATGGTCTGGTTGCTCGTCAGCGTGACGTTGCCGGTGCCGGCCGAGCGCAGGCCCGTGACGCCGCCCACCGTCGCGACGGTGAGCGCGCCGGTGCCGGTATGGGTCAGGTTGACGGATCCCGCCGTGGCGTTCGCCGCGACCGTCTCGAAGCCGGTGAGCGCGATGGCGCCCGCGCTGCCGAGATCGGTCGCCTGCAAGGCGAGCGCGTCCGCCGCGCCCATGGTGTTGATCGAGCCGCCGGCAGAGGTGATCGCGCCGTTGGTCACGTTCACGACGACCGCGGCGCCGGTGGCGTTCGACGTCGTGACGACGTGGTCGAGGACAAAGGTCTGGTTGGAGACGATCGTCAGCCCGGTGGCGACGTTGACGGCGGAGGCCGCGGCGAAGTCGACTCCGCGCCCCGCGCCGTTGGCTGTCGCCGAGAGGCTGGCCAGCTCGGTCGTCCCGCCGACCGCGCCCGCGAAGGCGATGTTGCCGTCGGCAGCCGTGACCGTCAGCGCGTTGCTGCCCGCCGCGGCGCCTTGGATCGCGGCGGCGAAATTGACGGCGCCGGTGCCCGTCGAGTTGACGGACACTGCCGCGGCGTTCACCACTGTCGGCCCGTTGACCTCGATCGCCCCCGTGGTCCGCACGTCGGCGCCGAGCACGATGCTGGCGGCCGTGAGGTTGACGAGCGTCGTGCCGGACGTGACGTTGATCGCCGACGCGACGTCGAGGGTCGCGGCAGCCTGCATCTGCACGGCGTTGGCTCCGGAGCCGTTGTAGGACGCCAGCACGAAACTGCCGAGATCGTTGACGCCGATCTGGCCGGTGCCCGTCAGGTTGACGGCGAGCTCGGCGAGATCGGTGCGCAGCGGCAGCGTCGTGTTGCCGATGCCGGCGGCGGACTGGAAGTAGGCGCGGCCCGCCGCAGCGTTGACATGCGTCGCGCCGCCGACCGCCGCGATCCGGTCGCCGGCGACGACGCGCAACGCCTCGGCGCCGGCCGTCGTGCTCGTATTCGCAGTCGCCAGGCTGGCCACGGTAGCGTTGCCGCCGACGGCGACGGCGATCCTGCCGGTGCCCGCGTCGATCGTGGCGCCGACCTGCTGGGCGAAGTCGCTGGCAGCACTGCCCGTCGCGGTGATCGTGACGTCGCCGTTCGCCGTCGCGATGGACGACGTCGCCTGCTGCAGGATGTCGCTGCCGGCGCCCGACGCCGTCGCGCTGAAGGCGCCGCCCGTCGTCGCCACGCCGCCGGCGAAGGTCGCGTTGCCGACCGATGCCACCGTGACGTTGCCGGCGCCCGTGGCGACCGTCGCCCCCGCCTGCAGCACGAAGTCGCTGCCCGCACCGGTCAGCGTCGTGCTGAAATTGCCGCCCGTCGTCGCCACGCTGCCGGCGAAGGTCGCGTTGCCGGCCGCGCCGACCGTCGCGCTGCCGCCGTTCGTCGTGATCGCAGACGTAGCGGCCTGCTGGAACTGGCTGCCGGCGCCGGTCAGCGTCGCGGCGAAGGCGCCGCCGCCGGTCGCGACGCTGCCCGAGAGGGTCGCGTTGCCGACCGCGCCGACCGTGACGTTGCCGCCGTTCGTCGCAATCGTCGAGCCGGCCTGCTGGGTGAAGTCGTTGCCGGCGCCGGTGACGGTGGCGCTGAAATTCCCGCCGGTGGCGTTGACCGCCGCGGCACCGGTCATCGTCATGGCGCCGGCGATGGTGAAGGCGACGTTGCCGGTCGTGTTGACGGCCTGGTTGAGGGTCGTGGCGCCGCCGGCCGACGCCGTGAGCGACGCCAGCCGCGTGGCGGCGCCGATCCCGCCGCCGAAGGTCAGGTTGCCGGTGCCGCCGGCAGCGAGCGTCAGGCTCTGCACCCCGGACGCCGCGGCGTCGATCGTGCTGTTGAAAGCGATGTTGCCGCTGGCGACGTTGACCGTGACGTTGTCGGCCAGCGTGGCGGCGCCGTTGACGGCGACGTTGCCCGCCGCCGAGGTGTTGACGTTGTAGGCCAGGACGACGCCCGTCGTGCCCGTCAGGTTGACGTTGCCGGCGACGTTGACCGCCGCGTTCATGCCGAGCGTCCCGGCCGTCTGGAGCTGCAGGTTCGCCACGTTGGCGCCGCCCGCGAAGGCCTCCAGGCTCAGCGCGCCCGTG
>JAEULF010000244.1 GCA_016793965.1 Alphaproteobacteria bacterium
GCCGCGACGCGGCGGCAGCGACGCTGCTGCAGGTGCCCTCGGCCGACGGCGTGACCGTCCTGCCCGTCGCCGGCCTCGCCGACCTGGTGCAGGGCGATCGCTTCGCCCAGGCCGTCGCCAAGGCGCTGAGCGACGCCGGCACGCCGGCCAGCACCTATGTGGGCGAGACCCAAGGCGTGATGCTCTCCGGCCGCGCCGCGACCGGCATGCTCGACGCCGTCATCCGCGGCGCGCCGACGCATGTGCTGATCGACTGGGAGCTGGCGCGTCCGAACGGCGCGCTCATCGGGACATGGCTGCAGGAAGCGCGCGTCGATCGCGGCGCCTGGGAGGCAGGCGAGCCGAAGCTGCTCGCCGAGCTGGCGCGCGCGGCAGGACCGGCCCTCGCGGCCCTCGCGGCCGGGCAGGCGCCGGCCGCCGGAGCCGCGCCGGCGGGGCCGGGCGGAGCCGGCGCGGGCCCGGCCGGCATGCCCGCTGGCAGAGGCGCCGACGGCCAGCCGCTGCTCGCCGTCCGTCCTGCCGTCGGCGCGCCGGGCGACGGCAACACGGCGCTCGCGCTCGCGATGAAGCGCGGCCTGCGCCATGAGCGCCTGCAGATCACCGCCGAGGAGCGCGACGCCGACGCGATCCTCGACTGCGTCGTCGCGCTGGGCGTTCCCGCGGGCGGCAAGCAGACGGTGACGATCACCTGGATCCTGCGCGAGCCCGGCGGGGCGCGCGGCACGGCCGAGGTCGGCCGGGTCGAGCAGGCGAACGAGGTGCCGGTCGGCGCGCTCGACGGCAGCTGGGGCGGCACGGCGCTCGCCATCGCCTCCGGCGCCGCACCCGGCATCAGCGCCATCCTGGCGTCGCTGCCCGCCAAGCAACGGCGCAGCCAGTCCGGTGGCCAATCCGGTGGCCAGCCGGGTCAGAAGCCGGGCCAGAAGCCGGGCGGAAGCGCCGGCGGATGAGCGACGCGCCGCAGCCGCCGATCGAGCTGACGCTGCCGGCCGCCGATGTCGCCGCGGCGCTCGGCATCGCGGAGCCCGAGCTGCGCGAGGCCATGCGCCGGGGCGTCGTCTACCAGGTCACGGAGATCGGCAGCGGGCCGGACGCCGGCACCGCGCGCGTCACCTTCCGCTACCGCGCGCGCGAGGCGCGGCTGATCATCGACCTGGCGACGGCCCGCGCGATCGCGCCCAAGCCCGCCGCCGCGGCGCGCCCGTGAGCGGCATGCCGCCGAGCGCCGCGACGCCGGGCGCGGCGGAGCGCCCTTGCTTCACCGCCGACGGCCTCAGGCGCGGCCTCGCGGGGTCGCTGCCGATGGTCGTCACGGCCATCGTGTACGGCCTGGTCTTCGGCGTGCTCGCCGAATCGCGCGGTCTCTCGCTGCTCGACGCGACGTTGATGAGCACGCTCGTCTTCTCGGGCTCGGCCCAGGTCGCGGCCGTCGAGGCCGGCACGCAGTCGCAGGCGCTGGCGCCGATGCTGCTCGCCGCGGCCATCGTCAACGCGCGCTATGTGCTGCTCGGCGCGACCCTGCGTCCCTGGCTCGCCGGCCATCCGCCGCTGCGCGGCTATGCCTGCCTCTTCATGATGAGCGACGCCAACTGGCCGCTCGCGATGCGCGAGCACCTCGCCGGGCGGCGCGACGCGGCGATCCTGGTCGGCAGCGGACTTTCCATGTACCTGCCGTGGATCGCCGCGACGGGCGTCGGCCACGCCTTCGGCGCGCTGGTCGGCAACCCGGCGGCGCTTGGCCTGGACCTCCTGCTCGTGGCGTTCTGCGCCGCCATGGTCGTCGGCTTCTGGCGCTCGCGCGCGGACGTGCTGCCGGCCGTCGCCGCGGCGGCCGCCGCGTTGCTGGCGGACCGCCTGCTGCCGGGCTCGTGGTACATCGCCGCCGGCGGTCTCGCAGGCGCGCTCGCGGGCGGGCTGGCCCGCAGCGGCAACGCCGGCCGCGCGCCGGACGGGGGCGCGGATGCTGGCGGGTCCTGACGCCCTCTGGGCGATCCTCGCGCTCGCCGCCGTCAGCTATGCCTGCCGGACCGCCGGCTTCTGGCTGATGGGCTTCGTGACGATCACGCCGCGCGTCGAGCGCGCGCTGCGCGCCATCCCCGTCGCGACCATGGTGGCGATCGTCGCCCCGGCCGCCGCGCGCGGCGGCGTGCCCGAGATCGCCGGCATCGCCGTGGCGCTTGCCGCGGCGCGGCTCGCCGGCAACGACATCCTCGCCACCGTCGCCGGCGTCGCCGCCGTCGCCGCGGCGCGCGCCGCCGGCGCGTGAGCCCTAGGCGGTGCGCACGGTCTGCAGGAAGCGGCGGACCTGGCCGTCGAGCGCGTCGGCCTGGCGCGCCAGGTCCTTCGACGCCGCGAGCACCTCGCGGGCGGCGCCGCCCGCGGCGACCGCCGCCTCGCTCACGCCGTGGATCGTCTCGGACACGCTGCGCGTGCCGGTCGCCGCCTGCTCGGTCGAGCGCGCGATCTCGCGCGTCGCGTCGCTCTGCTGGTCGACCGACATCGCGGCGGCCGACGTGATCGCGCTGATCTCGACGACGGCGCCCGCCACCCGCTCGATGGCGCCGACGGCGCGCTCGGTGGCCTGCTTGATCTCGCCGATCTGCGCCTCGATCTCGTCGGTCGCCTTGGCCGTCTGCCCGGCCAAGGTCTTGACCTCGGAGGCGACGACGGCGAAGCCGCGGCCGGCGTCGCCGGCCCGCGCCGCTTCGATCGTCGCGTTGAGCGCAAGGAGGTTCGTCTGCTCGGCGATGGCATGGATCAGGCGCACCACGTCGCCGACCTTCTCGGTCGCGGCATGCAGGCCGTCGATCGTGCCGGTCGTCTCGCGCGCCACGGCGGCCGCCTTGTTGGCAGCATCGGCGGCGCTCGTCATGCGCTGCGCCAGGTCCTCGATCGAGGAGAGCAGCTGGTGCGAGGCGGCCGCCACGGTCTTGACGCTCACGCTGGCCTCCTCCGACGCCGCGGCCACGCTGCTCGACCGCGCGCTGGCGTCCTCCGCCGTGCGCGACATCGATTCCGCCGTCGCCTCGAGCTCGGTCGCCGCCGCGGTCACTGCCTTGAGCACGCCGGCGACCGACGTCTCGAAGTCCTGCGCCAGGTCGAGCACGGCCTGGCGGCGCTGCCGCTCGGCATCCTGCTTGGCCTGCTCCTGCGCCGCGCGCAGCCGCTCGGTCTCCTGCATCGAGCGGCGGAACACCTCGACCGCCTGCGCCATGGTGCCGATCTCGTCGACGCGCGCCGTGCCGGAGACGGCGACGTCGAGATCGCCCTTGGCAAGCGCGCGCATCGCGCCGGTGAGGCCGGAGATGGGCCGCGCGATCAGGCGCGCCACGAGCGCCCCGGAGAGCGAGGCCGCGAGCACGATCGCCAGGCCGAACAGGACCACGTCGCGCCGCGTCGCCGCGGCGATCTGGTCGAGCCGCTCGATGCCGTGGAACACGCCGATGGCGCCGATCGGCTGCCCGGAGTAGTTGCGCAGCGGCGCGAAGGCCACGGCGGTCGCCCGCCCGGCGATATCGACCTGGCGGACCGTCATCTCGCCCCTGGCGGCGCGCTCGGCCTCGGCCGTGAAGTCGGCGATCTTGATCTCGGCGGTGCGGACGATCGGCACGAATCCGTCCTGGCCCTTCAGCAGCACCAGCAGATCGGCGCCGACACGGTCCTTGATCAGCCGCCCGAAATCGTCGCCGACGCGGATGCCGACGTCGACGACGCCGATCGTCCGACCCTCCGCGATGATGGGCGCGACGCCGAAGACGGAGATCTGGTCGCGGCCTGGCTCGATGCCGGCGACAGGCTTGCCCGAGGTGAGCGCCTCGACGACGGTCTTGCGCCGCGCCGTCAGGTCGTCGCCGAAGGCCGTCGGGTTCCAGAGCCGGACGAAGGCGACGCCGGGCGGCACATGCACGTTGAGCGCGATCGCCTTCGGATCGATAGCCGCTTGGCTGGCGCCCAGCGCCGCGATCACCGCCGCGCGGTCCTTTGCCGCCGTCGCCGCGATCACCCCGGGCAGCGCCGCGATGGCCCGGCTCAGCGTCGCCGCCGTGCGCTGCTCCGCCTGCAGCGCCGCCTCGACCGTGCCGAACTCGAGCCGGGCATAGGCATCGACGAGTTGCCGGTCGGAATCGACCTGGCGCCAGAGCACGTATCCGCCGAGCAGCGCGCTCGACGCCGTGCCGATCAGCATGAAGGCGACGATCAGCCGGCCGCGCAGCGACGCGGCTCCGGGTATGCCCATGGCCATGTCCCGTGTCCCGCAATTTGAGGTTGCACAATCGCCGGTTCGTTCGCGGCAAACTTTGCACCAGCGCGCACAGGGACGGGATTCGGCCGACTGGCCTAGGCCGCTTGGTCGGAAACCGGCCAGCGACCCCCTCCATGGCTGTTGCAGGCACAGCCTCTTGCATCGGCCTCTTGCATCGGTTGCCTTGCCCAGGGGCCTTTGCTAGCTTGCCGCGCCTTTCAAGCTGCAGCCGTCCGCTCGACCATCCGGGAACGGCGCGCAGCGCTATTGGCTTTCGAAAGCCCGCGCATCCGGCTTGGACGGTCCCGCCGACCGCTCCGGGCCCGATCTCCTGAGGATCCCGACGTGAAGGTCCTGACCGGCAACTCCAATCGCCCGCTGGCCGAGGCGGTGTCGCAGGTTCTCGACCTGCCGCTCACGCATGCCAGCGTGCGGCGCTTCGCCGATCAGGAGGTCTTCGTCGAGATCCACGAGAACGTGCGCGGCGAGGATGCCTTCATCGTCCAGTCGACCGCCTACCCGGCGAACGACAACCTGATGGAGCTGCTGGTCATGATCGACGCGCTGCGCCGGGGATCGGCGCGGCGGATCACGGCGGTCGTGCCCTATTACGGCTACGCGCGCCAGGACCGGAAATCCGGCCCGCGCACGCCGATCTCGGCCAAGCTGGTCGCCAACCTGATCACCACGGCGGGCGCCGACCGCGTGCTCACGGTCGACCTGCATGCCGGGCAGATCCAGGGCTTCTTCGACATCCCGCTCGACAACCTGTTCGGCGCCCCGGTGTTCGTGAAGGACATCCAGGAGCGCGCGAACGGCGACCGGCTGGTCATCGTCTCGCCCGACGTCGGCGGCGTCGTGCGCGCCCGCGCGCATGCCAAGCGGCTCGACGCCGAGCTGGCGATCATCGACAAGCGGCGCGAGCGCGCCGGCGTCAGCGAGGTCATGCACATCATCGGCGACGTCGCCGGCCACCGCTGCATCCTGATCGACGACATCGTCGATTCCGCCGGCACGCTGTGCAACGCGGCCGACGCGCTGAAGAAGGCCGGCGCCAAGAGCGTCTCGGCCTACGTGACGCACGGCGTGCTGTCGGGCGGCGCCGTCAAGCGCGTCTCGATGTCGCCGCTCGAGGAGCTTGTCATCACGGACACCATCGCCGCGACCGACCAGGTCAAGGCGTGCAAGGCCATCCGCGTGCTGTCGATCGCGCCGCTCATCGGCGAGGCGCTCCGGCGCATTGCCGAGGAGCGCTCGGTCTCCAGCTTGTTCGATTGAGCCGACGACCCGTTTCCCGGGCACGGCACCCCTGGAGGCCGGCCCACAACCGGCGCCGCGACCCGGCGCCATGCCGAAGGAGAGAGAGATGACGAC
>JAEULF010000261.1 GCA_016793965.1 Alphaproteobacteria bacterium
CGCGGCTTGCGCAGCGGCCTCAAGGTCCGCTAGGACTGCCGCGAGCGCCGCGCGGGGGCTGACGCCGAACAGCCGATGCGCGGCCGCTTGCTCCTTGAGCAGGAGCTGGCCCAGGAAGGGGCTCCCGGCGAAGGCCGCGGCGAGCAGCCTGCGTCCGACGTCGTCAGCCGCGATAGATGCCGCGGTGGCCCGCGCCGGGCCGTCGAGCCCGGCGAGGCCGTCCTGCCAGGCGGCGATGCCGGCCTCGGCACGGTCCCTGCTCGACGGGCGAGCCGGCGGCATGGCCGGCTCCCCGCCCTCCACAGCCGCGGAGAGCCACGCGAATGTCGTCATCCCGTCCCCTGCGCATGCCGCACGGCGTCCCGGACCGTGCTCGGCGCGCGCGCGACGGTCAAGCGACGCGTGCGGCCGGATGCGCGGCCGCGCGGGCGCGTGATCGCCGGGCGACGAGCGTACCATGATCCGCCGCACCGCAAAGGCGTGCCTCTCCTTCGTGGCCGTCACGCTGATCGGCGCGGTCTGCAGCGCCGGGCTGGTCGTGTGGCGGCTCAGCGACGGGCCGCTCTCGATCGCCTTCCTCGCGCCGATCGTCGAGGACGCGCTGGGCGCCGCCGGCGAGGGCGGCATGCGGTTCGCCGTCGCCGACACCTCGGCCGTGTGGAACAAGCCGACCAAGCGCCTGGAGCTGCACGCGCGCGACGTCCAGATGATCGCCGGCGGCCGGCAGCTCGCCGTCATCCCGGACATGGTCGTCGGGTTCTCGCGCCGGGCACTGCTGCGCGGGGAGATCGCGGTGTCGCGGGTCGAGGCGGTCGGCCTCGCCGTGGACATCGCCATCGGCAGCGACGGCCGGATCGACCTCGGCATCGGGCCGACCGGCGCCGCTCCCGGCAAGGTCGTCGGCGGCCGCGCCGACGAGCTTCTCGCGCTCGCGCGCTCGGCCCGCGACGGCTCCGGCCCGCTCGCCTATCTCGACGAGCTGGTGCTGCGCGACGCCGGGCTGGTGCTGCGCGACGAGCGCAGCGGGCTCTCCTGGACCGCGCGCGGCGTCCATGCGCACGCGGCCCGCGGCGGCGACCGCATGATCGGCACGTTCCGCGCCGACGTCGATGCGCCCGGCGGCGGCGAGCCGATCGCCCTCGAGGCCAAGGCGACGGTCGGCGCCGACATGAACGCGGTCACCGCGGCCGTCGCGGTGGAAGGCGTGCGGCCGGAGAGCTTCGCCGCGATCCTGCCGCAAGCGCCATGGCTCCAGCGCATCCGCATGCCCGTCGCCGCGCGCGCCGAGGCCGTCGTCGCCGGCGGGCGCTTCCAGCGGCTGGCCCTCGCCGTCGAGGGCGCCGCCGGCCAGATCCTCGCGGCAAGCGCCGGCGGCACGACGCTCGCCGTCGAGCGCGTGCGCGCCGCGCTGAGCCTGGACGGCGCCAACGCCGAGGCTCTTTGGCACGCGCCCGCGACCGGGCTCGGCGCGCTGGCGGACCTGGCCGGCTCGGCGCAAGGCACGCTCGCGATCGGCACGGACGCCGACGCGCCGCGCCTGACGTTCGAGGTGCGGCGCGACGCGGCCTCCGGAGCGATCCGGGCATCGGCGGCGCTCACCCCGATCGAGCCGCGCCGGCTCGCCGACCGGGTGCATGACTGGATTCCCGCGGGCGCAGCGAGCGCCGGGCTCGATCGCGCTGCGGCCGTCGTCCATCTGCCGGTGGGCGTCACCGCCAGCGCGCTGCTCGCCGCCGGGCCGCCGGGCAGAGGATCGGCCGCATCGGCGTCGGACCTCTGGCAGGCAGCGGCGGTCGAGGAAGCGGACGTCGAGCTGTCGCTCGGCGCCGGCGACCTCGCGCCGATCGACGTGCTGGCGTCGCCCACCCCGGTCCTCGACGGGCTGGTCCGGCTCTGGCTCCGGGAAGGCGGCGCGCGCGCCGGCATCGGCCTGGCGCAGCTGCGCACGGGCACCGCTGCGAACGGCGCCGACGGGCTCGTCACCGTGACCGGCGACGTCGCCCCGGACGCGAGCGGACGGCTGGTCTCCCTCCAGGCGCAGGTGCAGGACATGAGCGCCGACCGGCTGCGCGCGCTCTGGCCGGTGCTGCCGAACGACGGCAGCCGCACATGGACGGTGCAGAACACGCGCGACGGCCAGGTCCCCTGGGCGACGGCGATCGTCACCGCGACGGCGCCGCTCGGCGCGGAGGGCGGCGTCGCGGCGCTGGCCGCCGACATCGCCACCGCGAGCATAACCCAGGTCGACGCCTATGCGGCGGTCGAGGGCCTCACGGTCACCTACCTCCCCACCTTGCCGCCGGTGCGCGGCACGGCGGCGCATTTGCGCGTGACGATGAGCGACGTCGAGTTCCGCATCACCGACGGCGAGATGCGCGGCGCCCGCATCTCCGGCGGGACCGTCGCCATCTCCGGCATCGACAAGCCGCTCCAAGCGCTGAAGCTCGACGTCGAGGTGAACGGCCCCCTGCGCGAGACGCTCGAAGTGCTGGACATGCCGCCGTTCAGGTACCCGAGCAAGATCGCGCTCGATCCCGCGCGGGCCTCCGGACGGATCGGCGGGCGGCTGCGCGTCGCCTTCCCGCTCTCGAAGACCCTGACGATGGCCGAGGTCGGCATCGAGGCCGACCTCGCGCTGCATGACGCGAGCGTCGGCGGCGTCGCGTTCGGCCGCGACGTGACCGCGCTCGACGGCACGCTCCGCATCGACACCCGCCGGCTGCGCCTCGCCGGGACGGCCGCCGTCGCCGGCATCGCGTCGACCGTCGCGTGGACCGAGACCTTCGACGTCCCGCGCGCCGGCGAGCGCACGCGGATCGAGGCCAAAGCGACGCTCGGCGAGGCCGATCGGCTGCGCCTCGGCCTGCCCGAGCTCGCGCCCTGGCTGTCCGGACCGACGCCGACGACGGCCGTCCTCACCGTCTCGCCGGCCGGCGCCGCACGCGCCGACATCGAGCTGGACCTCGGGCCGGCGCAGATGCGGATCCCGCAGCTGCGCTGGAGCAAGGAGCCGGGCATCGCCGGGCGCGCCACCCTCGTGGCCGAGCTCGGCGTCGCCGGCCTCAAGGCGATCCCCTCGATCGCCGTGGAGACCGCGGGAGCGAAGCCGCTGGCCGCGACCGGCCGCATCGCCTTCGACGCCTCGGGCTCCGCCACGGCCGCGCGCATCGAGCGCTTCCGCGCCGACGCGACCCGCCTGCGCAGCGTCGCGGTCGAACTGCCGGAGGGCCAGGGTGCCGCACGCCGGCGCCTTGCCATCGATGTCGACGCGGACACGATCGACCTAGGGCCAGCGCTCGAGACCCCGCCAGCGGGCGCGCCCAAGCGGCAGGGCCTCCTCGCCGGCATCGACCTGCAGCCGGCGCTGCCCTGGCCGCTCGCCGTCGAGCTGCGCGCCGATCGCGTCCTCTTCGGGCCGGAGCGCGAGCTCTCTGCCGCGCGCTTGCGGCTTCAGCATGACGGTACGCTCTGGCAGCGCGCGACCTTGGACGGCGCAGCCAAGGGCAGCGGCGCCGTGGCGCTCGCTTTCGAGCGCGGGCGCAAGCCGCACGCCGTGACCCTGACGGCCGCCGATGCCGGCGGCCTGTTCCGCCTGCTTGACCTCACCGACGACATCGAGGGCGGCGCCCTCCGGCTGGACGCGTCGCTCGCGCCGGCAACGGGACCGGACCCCTCGGTCGAGCGCCTGTCCGGGCGGCTGGACATGTCCGACTACCGCATGCGCAACGCGCCGTTCTTCGCGAAGCTGCTGTCGATCGCCTCGCTGACCGGCATCGTCGAGCAGCTCGGCGGCGGCCTGCCCTTCACCAGCCTGCGCGCCGACCTCTCCTTCGCCAACCGTCGGCTCGAGATCAAGCGCGGGCAAACCCACTCGACATCCCTAGGCCTGACCATGGAGGGGATGGTCAACCTCGAGCACGACCTCGTGGACCTGCGCGGGACCCTCGCCCCCTTCTCGTTCCTCGGCCGGGCGATCGACTGGATCCCGCTGCTCGGGACGCTGCTGACCGGCGGCGACGGCAAGGGCATCTTCGCGGCGACGTTCCGCATTTCCGGGCCGCTGGCGCAGCCGGACATCGGGGTCAATCCGCTCGCGGCCCTGACGCCCGGATTCATGCGGGAGATCTTCGGCGTCTTCGACGGCGCGCCCGATGCCGAGCCAGCCGACCGGAGCAAGCCGCGCCCGGCGCCGCCGCCGGCGCCCGACTCCAACAGCCGGCAATAGGGCGCGGTCTGCCCGTTCTCCCGATTCGCCTTGACATTCCCTGAACTGGAAGGCTGTTGGGCTAGTCCATTCGAACGAGGCAGCGGAGCTGGCCATCCCCATGGGCCTCTATGTCGGGCTGCTCATCCTCACGATCTGCCTGATCGGCGGCATGGTTTTCGGCCGGCTGCTTCTGGCGTTCCTGCGCGCGGCCCGGGACGGCGGGACGCGGCCCGAGGACGTCGCGCCGCAGGGACCGCAGCCCGGCGCGCGACCCGATCCCCGGGCTGCGGAGGCCGCTCAGCCCCGCTTGGCCGTCGTGGCCGCTCTTGCAGCCCCAAGGCAGCGCCCGGAGCCCGCAAAGCAGGATCCCGCCGCGGCCGAGGCGCTGGACGGCGAGGTGCTGCCGCCGCGCCATGCCGACCCGATTGCCGCCACGACGCCCTGGCACAACGGCCGCGGCATCCTCGTGCAAGAGAGCGTCTGACAGCGGCGCGGCACGCGGTCAGGCCAGCGGTTCGTAGTAGCTTGCCGCCAAGCCGGCGGCAGATCGGGCCGCCGCATTGAACGGGCGCTTCAGCCCGCCGCGCATCCGAGCGCCGACGAGCGCCTGCCAGGTGTCCCGCGGCGGCAAGCCATCGCGGGCGCAGGCCCACGCGAACCAGCGCATCCCGGCAGCGACGTGCCCGACCTCCTCGGCATAGATCACGTCGAGTGCCGCCGCGCTGGCGTCGTCGCCGGCGGCGCGCAGCCGCTCGATCATGCCGGGCGTGACATCGAGGCCGCGCGCCTCGAGCACCAGGGGCACGACGGCCAGCCTGGCCTTCACGTCGTCAGCCGTTGCCGCCGCCGCCGACCACAACCCGTCATGCGCCGGCAGGTCGCCGTAGCGCGCGCCGAGCGCCGCAAGCCGTCCGGCGAGAAGCTCGAAATGGCGCGCCTCGTCCGCGCCGACGCGCACCCAGTCGTCGAGGAACGCGCGCGGCAGGCCGTCCCCGATGCCGAAGCGCAGGACCATGTCCCAGGCCAGGTCGATCGCGTTGAGCTCGATATGAGCTACCGCGTGCAGCAAGGCGACCCGGCCTGCCTGTCCGCCGACGCGCCGCTTCGGCATCCGGCTCGGTGCCAGCAGCTCCGGCCGCTCCGGCCGGCCCGGCCGCGCCGGAGCGGGAACGGGAGCGCCGACCGGCACGCTGCCCGAGGTCCAGGCGCTCGCCGCAGCTCCAGCCATGCGCGCCTTCGCCATCGGATCGGTCTCGACGAGGACGGCGAGCGCCCCGGATGCGAGACAGGCGACGCTCACAGCGCGCGGACAGCCGCGAGAACCGCGTCGACATGCCCCTTCACCTTGACCTTCCGCCAGATCTGGCGGATCACGCCCTTCCCGTCGATCAGAAACGTCGAGCGCTCCATGCCCATGTACGTGCGGCCGTACATGCTCTTCTGGACCCAGGTGCCATAGGCCTCGCTCACCGAGCCGTCCGTGTCGGACGCCAAAGTGAACGTCAATTCATGTTTCTGCTTGAACCTGTCGTGGCTAGACGTACCATCTTTGGATACGCCGATGACCGCCGCGGTCGCCTTCGTGAAGTCGGGCAGCGCGTCGCGGAAGGCGCATGCCTGCGCAGTGCATCCTGATGTGTCGTCCTTGGGGTAGAAGTACAAGACGATGGTCTTTCCCTTCAATGCCTTGAGCGCGACGCGCCCGGCGCCGTCCGTGGCCATGTCAAAGTCCGGCGCCTTGTCTCCAACGGTGAGCATCTGCCCTTCCTCCTATGCCTCATGCGCTAGCGATGTTTGGACCCTTGCCACTGTGATGGTTTCGTGACTTTTGGATCGCGCTGACACCATGTCCGGTTGCGACGAGCGAAGCGGCACGAGCACCCGGGACCGATTCGGCCAACCTGTGAGTTGACGACAAATGATTGCGGCCAAGCACGACGACGTACCCCAAGTGGCGGACATGGTGGACATCCATGTCGGCCGGCGCCTGCGCATGCGTAGGACGCTCCTCGGCCTCACGCAACAGGCCTTGGGGATGCAGCTCGGGCTGACGTTCCAGCAGATCCAGAAGTACGAGTGCGGCGCGAACCGCATCAGCAGCAGCCGCTTGTTCCTGCTCGGGCAGGCTCTGCAGGTGCCCGTCTCCTACTTCTTCGATGGCTTGCCGCGCGAGATGACGGGCGGCAGCTTGGCCAAGAGCCCGGAGCGCAAGATGCCGGCCGTTCCGCCGCCCGCGGAGAGCCTCGAAGCGAAAGAGACGCTCGACCTCGTCCGCAACTTCTACCGGATCACCGACCCTGCGGTGCGGCAGGGCTTCTTCGACACCGTCGTGACGATCGCGGAGACGCAAAGCTCCCCCGTCGACGCCCCGCCAGGCCCGCCGCGCCGTCGCGTCGGCAGGCCGCCGGGTCCGCGCAAGGCAAGCTGAGCCGAAGCGCCCTTCACGTGCCGCGGCCCCACAGACCGCAATACCGCCGGACGACCATCGGCAGCCCCTGCGCATAGCCGTCCCAACCGACGTACTTCTCGAGCTTGACCTCCTTCTCAGCAGTGTCCCAGCACTTGCCGGCGCGGGCGGACTCCTTCACCTCGGCAGACATGTCCTGCAGCATGGCCAGGAGCGCTTGGGCGTCCTGCTTCGTGCCGAGCCGGCCGCCCGGCCCGGGATGGCCAGGGATCAGCCGATCCCACTCCATCGCCAGCACGCGCTTGACGGACGCCTCCCACTCGATCGGATAGGAATCGATCATCGCGCGCCCGGGAACGGACGCGACGGGGAGGAAATCGACCGCGAAGATGATCTTCTGCTTCGGCAGCCGCATCACCAGCGTCGAGTCGGAGTGGTTGAGGCCGACATAGCTGAGCTCCACCGTCGTGTCGCCCAGGGTGATCGTGCGCTTCTTGTCGACCGTCTCGTCGGGCAGGATCGTGTAAGGGTCCTTGATCTGCGCCAGTCGCTCCTTCGCCCGCCGGTGGGCGATGAAGACCGCGCCGGCGTCCTTGAACGGCTTGCCGCCCGCGATGTGGTCGTAGTGATGGTGGCTGTAGATCACGTACTTGATCGGCTTGTCGGTGACCTTCTTGATCTCGCCGACGTAGACGGACGAGGCCTCGCGCCGCACGTAGCCGATCGGGTCGGTCGCGATCACGCCCTGCGAGGTGACGACGAACATCGATTGGTGGTTGAGGTAGCGGAAGATGTAGACGTTGTCCGTGCCGGCGACCTTCGTCGTCGCGAAGGTCGGCCGCTCGGCGGCTTGCTGAGCCGCCGCCGGCGCCGCGCCGACGGCCGCGAGCCCGAGCACCGAGAGAGCAGCTGCGCCTGCCGTGATCGCGAACCGAGCCATCTCCGCCTCCCCGAGATTTCAGGGGAGCCTAGCCAAAGGCCTCGCTGCCGCAAGCGGCCGGCCGAACACGAATGCGTGAAGCGCGGCGGCCGCGAGCGCCTATGCCGCCTTCTCGCCTTTCAGGCCGCCGAGCCGATGGGCCAGCGACGCCTCCAGGAAGTCCGAGATGTCGCCGTCGAGCACGGCATGGGCGTTGCCCTTCTCGACGCCGGTCCGCAGGTCCTTCACCATCTGATA
>JAEULF010000273.1 GCA_016793965.1 Alphaproteobacteria bacterium
GAGGGGATCGCGGCAGCCGATCGCGGCGACCTTGTGCCCGGCGAGGAGATGGAGGCGTTCTTCGCGAAGTGGCGCAATGCGCGTTGAGTGGACGGTCCCGGCGCGCGGGGACCTCGATGAGATCGTTGCATTCATCGGCGCCGACAACCGATCAGCCGCCGGTCGCGTCATTGCGGCGATCGAGGGCGCGACGCGGCGGTTACGGCGCCTGCCGCGGCTCGGCCGACCGGGACGGCGGCCGGGGACACGCGAGCTTGTGGTCGCGGGCACGCGCTACACCATCGTCTACCGGGTCGGTCCGGACGCGGTCCAAGTGCTGCGCGTCCTGCATCATGCACGGCAGTTCCCGCCCGCCGCGCGCTGAGCCCGCGACTTGACGCGCGCGGCGCGGAGGGCCAGACACACTGCACCGGATGCACGGAGGCAAGCATGGCAGCGAAGCGGAAAGCGAAAGCGGCGGCGAAGAAGGCGGCGAAGCGCGCGGTGAAGAAGGTTGCGGCGCGCAAGCCCGTCGCGCGCAAGGCGGCGGCCAGGCGCGCCGCGCCGGCGAAGAAGGCGGTCGCCAAGCGCGCGCCTGCCCGCAAGGTCGCGGCGAAGAAGCCCGCCGCCAAGAAGCCCCCCGCCAGGAAGCCGGCTGGGAAGAAGATCGTCGGCAAGATCCAGATCTTCGGTCCCGTGAAGTCGCGCGCGCGGCGGACCTATTGGGCGGTGCAGGAGCTCGGCCTGCCGCACGAGCGCGTCGAGCTCGACATGGCGGCCGGCGCCCACAAGCGGCCGGACTACCTGGCGATCAACCCGAACGCCAAGGTGCCGGCCATGAAGCACGGCGACCTGACGCTGTTCGAATCCATGGCGATCAACCTCTACCTCGCCAAGCTCAAGGGCGGGCCGCTGGCGCCGCAGGGGCCGAAGGAGGAGGCGCGCACGCTGCAGTGGACGCTCTGGGGCGTCGCCGAGGTCGAGCCGCTGCTCATGACCATCGGGTACAACCGCATGTTCCTCAGCGAGGCCGAGCGCAAGGAGGACCGGGCGCAGGACGCCGAGAGGAAGCTGCCCGGCCCGCTCGGCGTGCTCGACAAGGTGCTGGGCGAGAAGCCCTGGCTGGTCGGCGGCCGCTTCACCATCGCGGACTTGAACCTGGCGTCCATCGTCAGCTTCGCCAAGCTGCTGAAGCTCGACCTCTCGCGCTGGCCCCATGTGGCGGATTGGCTCGACCGCTGCATCGCGCGCCCAGGGGCGAAGGTGGGCTGAGCGGGGCTCAGCCCAGCGCGGCGAGCACGTCAAGGACGAAGCGCTCCTGGTCCCAGGATTGCGAGCGCCGGGCGAGGCCCAGGCGGACGATCACGGTTTCCCGCGCGGGCACGATGGTGACGAACTGGCCCTCGAAGCCGGCGAGATGCCAGGTGCCCTTGGGCAGCGCGTCCGGGCCCGTCCGGCCCTGGCGGAACACGCCGGGCACCTGCGTCCAGACATGGGCGCCGTACTCGCCGGCCGGTGCCGCCGGTGCCGGCGTCGCGGTATAGCGCGCCCAGCCCTCGGGGAGCAGGCGGCGCCCCTGCCAGATGCCGTCCTGAAGGTAGAGCAGGCCGAGCCGCGCCCAGTCGCGCGCCGTCGCGTACATGTAGGACGAGAACAGCGGCGTGCCCGCCGCGTCAGGCTCGAGCACGGCGCTCGCCATGCCGAGCGGCGCGAACAGCGCCGCGCGCGGCTGCGCCAGCGCGGCGTCGTCGCCCAGGCGGTCGCGCAGCAACCGGCCGAGGATGTTGCTCGTGCCGCTGGCATAGGCGAAATGCGCGCCCGGCGGATGCGCCAGCGGACGGTCGATCGCGAGCGCGGCCGCGTCGCCGGTGCCGAACAGCATGACGGTCACGTCGGACAAGGGGTTGGCATAGGTCTCGTCGAAGGCGAGGCCGCTGGACATGCGCAGCATGTGGTCGAGGGTGATGCGCCGGCGCGGGTCGTCGGGCCGCTCGCGCCATTCCGGCATCAGGTCGTCGGCGTCGAGCGCGAGCGCGCCCTGGCCGATCTGGATGCCGAGCAGCGCGTTGAGCACCGCCTTGGTCATCGACCAGCCGAGCAGCGGCGTCGTGGCCGCGATTCCCGGCGCATAGCGCTCGGCGACGATGCGGCCCTTCTGCACGACGAGCGCTGCGCGCGTGCGGCGCAGCCGCGCCGGGTCGGGTTCGGCGAAGGCGGCGTCGAGCGCCGCCGCGAGCGCGCGCGCGTCGACGCCGGGCGGCGGCTCGGCGGAGGGCGCATCGCCCTCCGGCCAGGGGCGGCCGGGATCGGGCGCCGGAACCGGCGGCAGGGCAGGGAGCCGCGCCGCCAGGCCGTCGGGGTCCGTGCCGATGGCGACGGTGCAGCCGAGGCCCGGGCGCCACACCGCCGTCTCGCGCGACAGCCCGAACCAGGCGGCCTCGACCCGCCGTGCCGCCGGATCGACGCGCGCGGAGACGCTGGCCAGGTACCAGAGGTTGTCGGCGTGCACGTCGGCGGCCCGCACGCTCGCGGCGTCGCGGCCGGAGACGAAGACGCCCGACGCCAGCTGCTTCGCCTTGAAGGCAGCGCCGATGCGGGGCAGGAGGAGGGGGGAGTGCATGGCAGCGGGCTCGTCGTTGGTGCGGTCGCGTCCTTCTAGCCGATCCCGGTGACGGAACGGCGCGCGGATCGCTCGGCAGGCAGCGGCGGTGCCCGAACCCCTGAGCTACACCTCGACCTGGGCGCCGAGCTCGACCACGCGGTTGGAGGGGATCTGGAAGAACTCCGTCGCGGAGAGCGAGTTGCGCGAGAGCCAGATGAACAGGCGCTCGCGCCACAGCGCCATCTGCGGGCGCACCGCGCTGGGCACCAGGCGCTCGCGGCCGAGGAAGAAGGACGTCGACATCATGTCGAAGCCCAGTCCCTGCGCGGCGCAGGAGCCGAGCGCCCGCGGCACGTCGGGCGATTCCTTGAAGCCGTAGCGCACGACGACCTTGTGGAAGCCCTTGCCGAGATCCTCGACGCTGACGCGCTCGGATTCCGGCACGCGCGGCTCCTCGTCGGTGGCGACGTTGAGCAGCACCACGCGCTCGTGCAGCACCTTGTTGTGCTTGAGGTTGTGCAGCAGCGCGTAGGGCACGACGTCGCGGTTCCCGGTCATGAAGATCGCCGTGCCGGCGACGCGATGCGGGTACCCGTCCTTGACGCGCGCCAGGAAGGCCGAGACCGGCAGCGCGTCGTCGCGCAGGTGGTCGAGCACGATCTTGCGGCCGCGCGTCCATGTCGTCATCAGCGTGAACATGGCCAGGCTGACGGCGATCGGGACCCAGCCGCCGCCGAGCGCCTTGAGCGCGCAGGCGGAGAAGAAGGAGAGGTCGATCGTCAGGAAAACCGCGAAAAGCGGCGCCAGCGCGTAGCGGACGGCGCCGGCCCGCCGCCAGACGACGACGAAGGCAAGCGTCGTCGTGATCACCATGGTGCCGGTGACCGCGATGCCGTAGGCCGATGCGAGGGCGCTCGACGACTGGAAGCCCAGGATCAGCGCCAGCACGCCGATGCAGAGGATCCAGTTCACCTGCGGCAGGTAGATCTGGCCCTTCTCCTCCTCGGAGGTGTGCAGCACCTCCAGCCGCGGCAGGAACCCCAGCTGCACGGCCTGGCGGGCGACGGAGAAGGCGCCGGAGATGACGGCCTGGGACGCGATGATGGTGGCGAGCGTCGCCAGCGCCACCATGGGATAGAGCGCCCAGTCAGGCGCGAGCAGGAAGAACGGGTTGCGCGCGGCCTCCGGCGTCTCCAGGAGGAGCGCTCCCTGGCCGAAGTAGTTGAGGACGAGGGCCGGCCAGACCAGCGCCAGCCAGGCGCGCCGGATCGGCTTGCGGCCGAAATGCCCCATGTCGGCGTAGAGCGCCTCCACCCCGGTCACCGCCAGCACGACCGAGCCCAGGATGACGAAGCCGAGGAAGCCGTTGGCGAGGAAGAAGCGGACGGCGTGGGCGGGATTGAGCGCCTCCAGCACCTCCGGCCGGCCGGCGATGCCGACGATGCCGAGCACGGCGAGGACAGCGAACCAGGCGCACATGATGCGCCCGAAGAAGGCGCCGACCCGCGCCGTTCCCTGCCGCTGCACCCAGAACAGCGCGAAGATCACGACGCAGGTGATCGGCACGACATAGGGCTCGAAGACCGTCGTGGCGAGCGTCAACCCCTCGACCGCCGAGAGCAC
>JAEULF010000324.1 GCA_016793965.1 Alphaproteobacteria bacterium
TCGAGCACGTCGCCGTAGATCTGGACCGAGCCCTGCATCATCTGCTCGATCACCTGCATGTCGCTGCCGAGCTGCTCGCCGGCGATGAAGTTGACCTTCAGCTTGCCGCCGGCGCGCTGGTTGACGAGCTCGGTGAAGTGCTTGTTCTGCTGGTCGAGCGGCGAGCCGATCGCGTCGGAGCCGCCGAAGGTGAGCGTGGTCTGCGCCGCAGCGGGCACGGCCGCGGAAAGCGCAAGCGCTGCCGCGCCGACGAGCATCAGCTTCCTGGTGAGCATCGCGTCCCTCCCTCTGCCGGGCGGCCCTTCTTCCGGGCGCCGCCTCGGTCCCTGGTGCGCGGCCGGCGGCCGCGCTTCGTCACTTCGCCGGAGCCTTCGCCTCCTCCGCCACGCCGAAGAAGCGGTGCGCCACGGCTTTCTGCGCCTGGTAGATCGAGCTCGGGTCGAGCGACTTCGGCAGCGGCATGCGCACGGGCACGTCGCGCAGGCGCGGCTGGTTGGTCGGCTTGCCGCGCAGGATGCGCGCGTTGAACTCGTCGAAGTCGCTGTAGGCCGCGAATCCGCCGGCCAGCGGCCAGGCGTCGATGGCGCACAGCTCGTAGAGGAGGAAGCGGCGGTCGCGCCCCGAGCGGTTGACGTCCGAGCCGTGCACGGCACGTGCGTGATGCAGGCTGATCGACCCCGCCGTGCCGACGATCGGCACGGCATTGCCGAAATCCATCTTGCTCGCGACGGGATCGATCGCGCCGCAGAAGCGGCCGTCGGCGTGATGGTCGTAGATCGGGCCCTTGTGCGTGCCCGGCAGGACGAGCATCGGCCCGTTCTCCAGCGTGATGTCGTCGAGCATCACGCCGACCGCCAGCACGTCGTCGTTCGTGTAGGGGTAGAAGGCCCAGTCCTGGTGCCACTCGACGGCCGCGCCGTAGCCCGCCGATTTGAGGTTCAGCTTGCTGTTCTGCAGCCGAACGCCGGGCCCGATCAGGTCGTCAACCGCGCCCAGCAGGCGCTCCGAACGGACGACCTCCATGAAGACCGGATCGACCTTGTGCGGCGCCTTGATGCGACGGACGCGCGGACGCTCGGGCGCGTGGCTGTCCTCGAGGTCGTAGACGTCCGTGTTGGCGCTGACGCCGCGCGCGCGCGCGACGATCGCGTCGAGCGCTTGGCGCGCCCGAGTCACCTGGTCCGCGGTCAGGACGTCAGGGACCACGATGAAGCCATCGGCGTGGTAGCGCGCGATCTGGGCCTGCGACAGCATGGGCGCATCTCCCCGATTGCCCTATCTGGCTGCTATGTTATCGATACCATGCGCGACCGTCAACGATGGCGACGGGCCGACAGACCGAACGGAGCGACGTCGCGTGAGCGATGATGTCGAGAAGCCGCGAATCCGCATGCGCGACGTGGCCCGCCGCGCCGGCGTCTCGGCGATCACCGTGTCGCGCGTCCTGTCGGCGCCGGACAAGGTGGCGCCGGAGACGCGTGCCGCCGTCTGGTCTGCCGTGGAAGCGCTCGGCTATGTCCCGAACCTTGCCGCGGGGACGCTGAAGTCGCAGCGCAGCCGCATCGTCGCGGCCATCGTGCCGACCTTGCGCAACGCCATTTTCGCGGAGACGGTCGAGGGCATGGCGGACGCGTTGCGCGCCGAGGGCTACCAGCTCCTGCTCGCCGCCAGCGGCTACGATCCGGCAATCGAGGAGGCGTCGGTCATGGCCTTTCTCGGGCGCCAGCCGGACGGGCTGATCCTGACCGGCATCGAGCACTCGGATGCGGTGCGCGCGCGCCTCGCCGCAGCGCGCTTGCCGGTGGTCGAGACGTGGGACCTCGGCGCGTCGCCGATCGACATGCTGGTCGGGTTCTCGAACTACGACGCCGGTGCCGCGATAACGCGGGACCTCGCACGGTCGGGCTACCGGCGCATCGCCTTCGCCGGCACCGAGCGCGAGGCGCGCGCCGTGCAACGCCGCGCCGGCTACCGCGACGCGGTGCGCGCCCTCGGCATGCCGGCCACGGAGGTCGCTGTCGCGGCGGCCGGCCTCTCGATCGCCGACGGTGCAGACGTGATCGCGCGGCTGCTGGCTGAGGGCGGCGGCGCGGATGCGGTGTTCTTCGCGAACGACTACCTGGCCTTCGGTGCCCTGGTCGAGTGCCAACGCCGCGGCGTGCCCGTGCCTGGGCAGCTGGCGATCGCCGGCTTCGGCGACTTCGAGATCGCGCGCGAGAGCCTGCCCGGCCTGACGACCGTGCGCATCCCGGGCTACGCCATCGGGCGCGAGGCGGCAGGGCTCGTCATGCGACGCCTGGCCGGCGCGGCGGTCGACCGGCGAATCGTCGATCTCGGCTTCGAGATCGTGCGGCGCGCCAGCGCCTAGTTCGCGCTCAGCTCTCCAGCCCGACCAGCGCTCGGGCGAAGTCGCGCGCGTCGAACGGGCGCAGGTCGTCGGCGCCCTCGCCGACGCCGACGGCCCGGATCGGGATGCCGAAGCGGTCGGCCAGACCGACGACGACGCCGCCCTTGGCGGTGCCGTCGAGCTTGGTCAGCACCAGGCCGGTCAGCGGCACGATGGCGCGGAAGGTATCGACCTGCACGTGCGCGTTCTGGCCGATGGTCGCGTCGATCACCAGCAGCGTGTCGTGCGGTACTGCCGGATCCTGCTTCTGCAGGACGCGCACGACCTTGCCCAGCTCGGCCATGAGGTCGGCCTTGTTGTGCAGCCGCCCGGCCGTGTCGATCAGCAGCAGCTCGGCGCCCGCGGCGCGCGCCTGCGAGAGCGCATCGAAGGCGAGGCCGGCGGCGTCGGCACCGGTCTCGCGCTTGACGATCGTCGATCCGGTCCGATCGGCCCAGATCGAGAGCTGCTCCACCGCCGCGGCGCGGAAGGTGTCGCCGGCGGCCATCCAGACATCGCGGCCCGCGTCGCGCTGCTGCTTGGCCAGCTTGCCGATGGTCGTGGTCTTGCCGCTGCCGTTGACGCCGACGACGAGCACGACATGCGGCCTGCGCGCGGGGTCGATCGCCAGGGGCCGCGCGTGCGGCGCCAGGATCGCCGCGATCTCGGCCGCGACTGCCTCGCGCACCGCGGTCGGATCGGCATCCCGGGCGAATCGGCCGCTGCCGATGGCTTTCGCCACTCGCGCCGCCGTGCCCAAGCCGAGGTCGGCCTGGATCAGCAGCTCCTCGAGCTCCTCCAGACTTGCCGCGTCGAGCTTGCGCTTCGACAAGAGGTCGGCGAGCCCGGTGCCGAGCTTGCCCGCCGAGCGCGACAGGCCAGCGCGCAGCCGCGCCAGCCAGCCGCGCCGGACCTCGGAGTCCTGGCCTGCTGCCGTCACGCGGCTTCCGCCAGCAGCTCGCCGTCGCGGACGCTCGTCGCGCGCACGCGCCGGATCTCCCCTTGCCGGGCCAAGGCTGCTAGCCGCACCGGCGCATAGGTCTCGCCGCGGCCGCTCGCCGAACCGTCGCCGACGGTCTCCACGAGCACGCTCTGCTCGACGCCGACCAGGGCCCGCAGGTAGCGCGCCAAGGCCGCCTCGCCACTCGCGCGCAGCCGCGCCGCCCGCTCGCGACGCAGCGCGACGGGAAGCTGCGGCATGCGCGCCGCCGGCGTGCTCGCGCGCGCGGAGAAGGGGAAGACGTGCAGGTAGACCAGGCCGCAATCCTCCACCAGGCGCAGCGTGGCGTCGAACATCGCCTCGGTCTCCGTGGGGAAGCCGGCGATCAGGTCGGCGCCGAAGGCCACGTCGGGCCGCAGCCGGCGCACGCTCTCGCAGAAGGCGATCGCCTGCGCCCGCGTGTGCCGCCGCTTCATGCGCTTCAGCGTCAGGTCGTCGCCGGCCTGCAGGCTGAGGTGCAGGTGCGGCATCAGGCGCGGCTCCTCGGCGATCAGCCGCATCAGGTCGGCATCGACTTCCGCGACGTCGATGGACGACAGGCGCAGCCGCGCGAGCTCCGGCACCTGCGCCAGGACGCGACGTACCATCTGGCCCAGCGTCGGCTGGCCTGGAAGGTCCGGTCCGTAGGCTGTCAGGTCGACGCCGGTGAGCACGACCTCCCGATAGCCGCTCTCGACCAAGGCGCGCACCTGGGCAGCGACGGCGCCGACCGGCAGAGACCGGCTCGGGCCGCGGCCATAGGGGATGATGCAGAACGTGCAGCGATGGTCGCAGCCGTTTTGGACCTGGACGAAGGCGCGCGTGCGGGTGCCGAAATCCGCCAAGATGGGGGTGGCGGGGTCCAGCGCGGCAGCGTCCGAGGGGATCGCGTCGGGGCCGGGCGTTCCGGGCGGCCGGGCGAAGACGTCGCCGACGGCGACCCGCGGCGACGACTCCAAGGCAAGCCAGCTCTCGGCCCGGAGCTTCTCCGCATTGCCGAGGACATGATCGACCTCGGGCATGGCGGCGAAGCGGTCGGGGCTGACCTGGGCGGCGCAGCCCGTGACGACGATGCGCGCATCGGGGTCGGCGCGCCGCGCCTTGCGGATCGCCTGGCGCGCCTGGCGCTCGGCCTCGGCCGTGACGGCGCAGGTGTTCACGATGATGGTGGCGCGTCCGTTGCCCGCTCCCGCCAGGCCGCGCATCACCTCGGACTCGAACACGTTGAGACGGCAGCCGAACGTCAGGATCTTCGGCGCGCCGGGTGCGGTCTCGGCCATGGCAGGGGGGAGTGTCAGGCTGCCGCCGCGGCGGGCGCCGCCGCGGCCAGGGTGTCGAGCTGCCCGACGAAGGCGAGAGCCGTCGGTCCGGCCATCAGCACGTGCCCGTTCGGAAGCCAGTCGATCGAGAGCGTGCCGCCGTCGAGCACGACGTCCACGGCGCGCCCGGTCAGGCCGCGGCGCGAAGCCGCGACAGCCGCTGCGCAGGCGCCCGTGCCGCAGGCGCGCGTGATGCCGACGCCGCGCTCCCAGACGCGCATGCGCAAGCGCGCTCGCCGCCCGGTGCCTCCCGGATCGAGCACGCTCACCGCCTCGACGTTGGTGCGCTGCGGGAAGAACGGGTGGCGCTCGAGCCTAGGGCCGAGCGTCGCCAGGTCGATAGCCTCGGCGTCGGGCACGAAGAAGACGGCATGCGGATTGCCGACGTTGACGCCGACAGGCTCGACGAGCGGCCCGTCGCTCACGGGCAGGCGCAGCGTGTCCGCCGAGCGCGCGACCGGGATCTCGGCCCAGCCGTCGCGCGCCGGACCCATGTCGACGGCGACGCGACCGTCCGGCAGCGCCTTGGTCTCCAGCAGGCCGACGACGGTCTCGATCGTCAGAGCGTCGACGCCGCGCTCGCGCATCAGCAGGTTGGCGACGCAGCGCGCGGCATTGCCGCAGGCCTCGACCTCGCCGCCGTCTGCGTTGCGGATGCGCATGAAGGCAGCAGCCTTCGGGCTCTTCGCCGGCTCGATCACGATCAGCTGGTCGCAGCCGACGCCGGTGCGCCGATCGGAGATGGCGCGGGCCTCGTCGTCGCGCAGCGCGCGCACAGCCGCCTGGGCAGCCGGCCGGCCGTCGAGCACGACGAAGTCGTTGCCCAGCCCGTGCATCTTCCAGAAAGGCAGTCCCGTCAAACCGCTCATGGCCGTCCCGCTCGGCATCGCGCGCAAGTCCCGGCGCCGCTGTCCGCATTCGGGCAGAGATATGGCGGTATCCGCCGCCCGAGTCCATCCCGGGGGTCGCGCTGCGCCCGCGTCTGGGCAGGGCTGCGGCGCCGCGCATGCATAGCGGGTGTCACCCCGATGTGATTGGAGCGAGACAATCAGGGGGCGCATTGTCCGGCCATGTCGAAGCGCCGCCGATGCACCTTGAGCGAAACCGCAGCCGCAGGGCTTCTTGCCGTCCTGGCGTGCGTCGCCGGGCCGGCCGGGGCCGCCGACCAGCGCCCGGTCGTGGTCGAGCTCTTCACGTCCCAAGGCTGCTCGTCCTGTCCGCCGGCCGACGCGTTCTTGGCCGACTTGGCCAAGCGCGACGACGTCATCGCTCTGGGTTTCCATGTCGACTACTGGGACTACATCGGGTGGAGGGACCCATTCGCGTCGTCGGCCAATACCGGCCGTCAGCGCGCCTATGCCCGACGTCTCGGCCTGAGCACCATCTACACGCCGCAAATGGTCGTCGATGGGCGCTTCGACGTCGTCGGCAGCCATCGCTCCGTCGCCAAGGCGCGGATCGAGGACGCCCGCCGGCGCCTAGCCGTCATGCCGGGGCCGGCCATCAAGCTCGGTGACCAGGACGGCCGCCACGTCGCCACGATCGCGGCCGCGCCCGACGGCAAGGCCGAGCCCTGCCGCGTGCTGTTCGCGGCCTGGCGGAGGTCGGCAACGACCGATGTCAGGAAGGGCGAGAACGCCGGCAGGCAGCTCCTGGACGCGAATATCGTGACGGCCTTGGAGGATCTCGGCGGCTGGACGGGCAAGGCTGCCTCCTTCCCGCTCCCGCTCGACGCGATGCAGCGCCTCGCGGAAGGCGGCTATGCCGTGCTCGTGCAATCCGAAAGCGGCGAGTTCGTGGCGGCCGAGCAGCGGCGATCCCAGCGCTGACTCCCGGCGCCTCGCGGGGCCGGTCCAGCTGATCCCTGTAGCGCGACACCGCAAGACCGTCGATCATGCCCCGGCAACGCAACCGGCGGGAGCGCGCGACCCATGGCGAAAGGCGGCAAGATCCTTCTCGTGACGGGCGCGAGCCGTGGCATCGGCGCCGCCATCGCGCGGCTCGCCGGCCGGCGGGGCTATGACGTCTGCGTCAACTACGTCCGCGCTGCCGCCGAGGCCGAGAAGGTCGTTGCGGACGTGCGGGCGCAGGGACAGCGCGCAGTCGCGGTCCGCGCCGACGTCGCACGCGCCGACGAGATCGAGCTGCTGTTCGCGGAGACGGACCGGCAGCTTGGCCCGGTCACGGCGCTCGTCAACAACGCCGGGATCACCGGCCCGTACGGCCGCATGGACGCGCTCAAGCCCGGCGACATCGACGCCGTGCTGGTCACGAACGTCCGCGGCGCGCTGCTGTGCACCCAGGCGGCCGCACGTCGCATGTCGACGCGGAGCGGCGGGCGCGGCGGCGCCATCGTGAACGTGTCCTCGCGCGCCTCGGACCTCGGCGGCCCGACCGAATGGGTGACCTACGCGGCCTCCAAAGGCGCGCTCGACACGCTGACGATCGGGACCGCGAAGGAGCTGGCGCCGGAGGGCATCCGCGTCAACGCCGTCAACCCCGGCCTCATCCTCACGGACATCCATGCGGCCGCAGGCGGCGCCGATCGCGTGCAGCGCCTGGTGGGCTCCGTGCCGATGGGTCGCGCCGGCACGCCCGAGGAAGTCGCCGAGCCGGTGCTGTTCCTGCTCTCCGACGAGGCGAGCTACGTCACGGGCGCGCTCTTGCCGGTCGGCGGCGGCCGATAAGGTTGCCCTGCCGCTCTAGGCGGCAATTCCCTTCGCCACGAGCGCCGACAGCCGGCGCGAGAACGCGACCGGATCGGCGACCGGCTCGCCTTCCATGATGAGCGCCTGGTCGAGCAGCAGCAGCGCCGCGTCCTCTGTGTCCCGCTCCGCGCCCTTCGCCTTGACGCGCGAAGCGAGGCCGCGGATCAGCGCATGCGACGGATTGACCTCGAGGACGCGCTTGACCGCGGCATCGAGCTTCTTGTGCTGGCGCAATAGGCGCTCGAGGTTGAGATCGAGGTCGCCCTCGTCGGCGACCAGGCACACGGGGCTGTCGGTCAGGCGCTTCGACACGCGCACGTCCTTGACGGAGTCCTTC
>JAEULF010000341.1 GCA_016793965.1 Alphaproteobacteria bacterium
CAATCTCGGCGTCGAGGTGACCATGCCCGTGGTCTACCCGAGCGGCCAGCTCGTCAACGTCGTCGTCTCCGCCGAGCGCGGCGCGTACGTCGTGCATGACGCCTCGGCCGGCGCGATGCAGCTCACCGCTTCCGGCATCGACCTGACGCGCGCCATGGCCGAGCGCCTGGAGCGCCTGGCACAGGATTATGGCTGCGACTACGTCGCCGGCCGCATCAGCACGCTGGCCACGGTGGAGCAGATGGCGGTGGCCGTGGCGCTCGTCGCCAACGCCTCGCGCGCGGTCGGCGACCTGGCGCGCGCCGAGGAGCGGGCGCGGGCGTCGCGCTTCGCCGACGCCGTCGCCGCGGCCGTCACGACGGCGGCGGGCCAGCGGTCGCGGCTGCATGAGCGCGTCACCGGCGAGAGCGGCAAGCACTATGCCGTCACGGCCGTGCTGCTCGACGCCGCGCAGAGCAGGCCGGTGGCCTTCGTCGAGGCCGTCGCGCGGCCGAAGGTCGTGCCGCAGCATGTCGCCAAGCTCTTGGACCTGTCGGGCGAGCATCCCCAGGTGCATCGCGAGGCCGTCTATGACGAGACGGCGGAGTGGGACAGCCCCAATCTCGTCCTGCTGCGCCGCGTCAGCAATCCCGTGCCGCGCGGCATGCTGGAGAAGCGGACGCGCGCCCTGCTCCGGGCGGCCTGACGCTCCTCGCCCTGTTCGTCCGCTCCTTATGCTATCCTCCGCCCACCCCAGCAGCGACGGGAGGCTCCCATGGCCGTTCAGGTGCACGTCGTCTCCGACCTCATCTGCCCGTGGTGCTACATCGGCAAGCGGCGCATGGAGCGGGCGATCGCGGAGCTCGGCGAGCCGGTCGAGCTCGTCTGGCATCCCTTCCAGCTCAACCCGGACATGCCGCGGGACGGCATGGAGCGCGCGCAGTACCGCACGCTGAAGTTCGGCAGCATCGAGCGCTCGCACCAGCTCGACGCGCAGGTGAGCGAGGCGGCTGCCGGCGAGGGCCTCGCCTTCCGCTACGACCTGCAGAAGCGCACGCCCAACACCTTCGACGGCCATCGCGTGGTGGCGCTGGCGCTCAAGCACGGCCGCCAGGACGCCGTCGTCGAGGCGCTGTTCCAGGCCTATTTCGCCCAGGGCCGCGACGTCGGCGACCACGCGACGCTGGTCGAGATCGCCGAGGCGGCCGGGCTCGACGGTGCGGAGGTCGCGGCGATGCTGGCGACCGACGCCCTGGCGCCGGAGGTGGCCGGCAACGACACGGCGGCGCGCGAGGCCGGCGTCAGCGGCGTGCCGACCTTCATCCTCGGCAACCGCGGCATCTCCGGCGCCCACGACCCGGCGACGCTCGTGCGCTTCCTGAAGCTCGCCGCCGCGAGCGCCGACGAGGAGGCGGTGCTGCAGTAGGGAGCCGGCGCGTCAGCGCCGCCAGGCCGTCGGGAACGGCACGGCGGGCTCCAGCCGGACGCGGCCCTTCGGCGTCTCGACCTCCGCCGTCAGGCTGGGAGGCGCCGCCCTGGCGACGCGCTCCTTGAGGCCGACCGCCGCGTACAGCGCGTCCACGCGCTGCGGCTCGGGATGCGTGACGCTGACGCTCGCCAGCCGGCCGGCATCGGGCAGCGCGCGCGCGGGATGCGGCGAATCCATCCAGTCGATGAAGAACGGCACGACGGCGCCGAGGCCGTGGTCCGACAGGCGCAGCACCTGCCAGCGCAGCGTGCCGCCATCCGGGCGCTGCCGCGCCATGGCGATGACGCCGGAGCATGTGACGGGAAGGCCGGCGAGCTTGGCCGGCAGCTCCGCCAGCACGGCCCCCCGCGCGCACCAGGTGATCAGGCCCGGGTCGCGCAGGTCGCGCAGCATCTGCGGCACGCCCTCGCGGATGTCCTGGGCCGGGTCGGGCGCGATCACCTCGAGATAGGTGTCCTGGCCGAAGGCCAGCAGCGCGTTGCGCGTCCCGAGCCCTGGATGCACGCCGCCGGGCTTCGGGCGGATGCCGAGCAGGCGCTCGACGGCGTCGCAGCCGCGATCGAGGTCGGCGGCACCCCAGAGCAGGTGGTCGAGCACGGTCATGGCGAGGATCTCCAGGTTGCAGGCATCAGGAAGCGCGCCGCGCCAGGAACGCTTCGAGCGGCGCGCGGATCGCGGGCATCGACTTGTAGAGCGCGAGCTCGGGCGGCAGCGTGCGGACGAGATCGAGCAGCGCCGCCGCGTCGCGCCGGTCGGCGACGGCCGCGTCCAGGGTCCAGCGGTGGATGCGGATGGTGAAGAGCACGGCGCCCGTGCGCGGCAGGCGGCGCAGCGTCTGGCGCTCCGCGCGCAGCCAGAGCCGGACGCCGGCATTCTCCGACGTCAGCGTGGGGTCCGGCGCCTTGCGGCCATGGCCGCAAGGCTGGAACAGGGCGGGATCGTCGTAGACCGACCAGTTGCTGCGCTCGACCGGCTTGTCTGCCTTGAGCAGCGCGAAGAAGCGGTCGACCGGCTTGGCCAAGGCCGCGTCGTAGCCGGGGACCGGCGCATGGATCGCCGCCAGGGGCTTGCCGACCTTCTCCGCCAGCCGCCAGCGCGAGGGAAAGCAGAGCGAGGCCGCGGTGAGGCAGTAGTCGCCCGCCGCGTCCGCCTGCATCAGGCAGAGATCCTCCTGCACCAGCCGCCCCGCTGCGTCGATCGGCGCCAGCGCGGCGTCGAGCGGCACCGTCTCGCCCAGCGGCACGACGTGCAGGCCGCCCGACGCGAAGCGGTAGAGATCGGGGAAGCGGCGCGGCAGGTGCTCGGCCAGGAGGTCGAGAGCCTCGCGCTGCGCCTCGGCGCTCTCCGGCAGGGCCGCGAGCACCTCGCCCGGCCGCTCGGCGAGCAGGCGACGCTTCTCCCGCAGGTCGGCGGCGAGATCGGCGTCGGCGTCGATCCAGGCGTCGAGCTTGAGCGCCTGCAGCCCCATCGCCAGGCGGAACGGCCCGTCGGGGATGACGGCGCTCGGCCGCATGGGTTCAGTAGGCCCGCTGGTTGCGGCCGCTCTCCGCCTGCGGCGCATAGGCATCGACCGGCGCCAGCGCGGTGCGGTCGAGCGATGCGATCCCGGGGCGTCCGAGCAACGCCAGTCCGTTGTCGATCTGGCCCTTGAGGATCTGCAGCGTGCGGCCGACGCCGGCCTCGCCGCCGCTGGCCAGGCCCCAGAGCATGGCGCGCCCGATCATGCAGGCGCGGGCGCCGAGGGCCAAGGCCTTGATGACGTCGCTGCCCCGGCGCACGCCGCCATCGACGATCACCTCGGCACGCCCGGCCACCGCATCGACGATGCCCGGCAGCGCCGCGACGGCGGATGGCACGCAATCGAGCTGGCGACCGCCATGGTTCGACACGATGACGCCGTCGCAGCCCGCGTCGACGGCACGGCGCGCATCCTCGGCCGAGAGCACGCCCTTGACCGCGACCGGGCCGCCCCAGAGCTGCTTGAAGGCGGCGATGTCGGCCCAGGTCAGCGCCGGGTCGAAGGAGGCGTTGATGTGCTTGGACAGCGTCGTCAGCCCCTTCTTCTCGTTGGCCGTCCCCTCGAAGTTGGCGAAGGTGAGGCGCGGGCCGAGCAGCACGTCGGCGATCCAGGGCAGCCGGCGCGTCATGTCCAGCATGTTCGCCAGCGTGATGCGGGGCGGGATGGTCAGGCCGTTGCGGACGTCGCGCTCGCGCTGGCCCTGCTGCTGCAGGTCGATGGTGACGGCGAGGACGCGGAAGCCGGCCGCCTTGGCGCGCTCGACCAGGCTGCGCGTCAGGCCGCGATCCTTCTGCACGTAGAGCTGGAACCAGAGATCGCCGGCCGACGCGGCGGCGTCGCGCCCGACCTCCTCGATCGTGACCGAGGCCATGGTGCTCAGCGTGTAGGGAATGCCCGCTGCGCGCGCGGCGCGCGCGGCCTGCAGCTCGCCCTTGCGGCGGAACAGCCCGGCCATGCCGGTCGGCGCGATCACCAGCGGCAGGGTCGCGGCCTTGCCGAGGATCGTGGTGCCGAGCGGGCGCTGGCTGACGTCGACGCATTGCTGCGGCACCATCAGCCAGCGGTCGAAATCGCCGGTGTTGGCGCGCAGCGTGCGCTCGTCCTGGGCGCCGCCGTCGATGAACTCGAACAGCGTGCGCGGCAGCCGCCGCTTCGCCCGCAGCCGCAGGTCCTCGATCGAGACGTCCATGGCGTTCCGCTCCGCTGCCGACCTTGGTCCCTCTGTAAGGAACTCCCGACGCCTGTTGAAGGGGGCGCCGCGCCCGACCGTCACGCGCCGGCAGCATGGCGTTGGATTGCCCCACCCCGACCCTCCCCATCGCTGCGCGACGGGGAGGGGGAAGTTCAGCGCCTCTTCCCCCTCCCCGTGCGACAGCATGGGGAGGGTCGAGGCGGGGCACTCCAACGCCATGCTGCCGGCGCGTGACGGTCGGGCGCCGCGCCCCCTTCAACAGGCGTCGGG
>JAEULF010000354.1 GCA_016793965.1 Alphaproteobacteria bacterium
AAGATCGTGAGCGCGCCGGGTGGATGCGGCCACTGGGCAGGGCGCAGGTGCAGCAAGAAATGGGCAGGCGATCGTCTGACATCGTGCGCTCCTTGGCGCCGGCCGCCGCGATGCCGGCGGTTGCTGCAGCGGGCGCTGCGGCCGCAGTCGGCGCGGGAGCGGTTTTGGATGCCTCGTTGCCGGCGTCGGCGGCGCTTGCCGCTGTCATCGCCGCGGCCGCGACCGCAGCGTGGGCGCGCGATCGCCGCCGCGCCGCCGCCGCCGCCGAAGCGTTCGCCACCGCCAAGTCCCGCTTCGACGGCTACATCGAGGCGGCCTCGGACTGGTACTGGGAGATGGGGCCGGACCTGCGCTTCACCTTCGTCTCGGCGAGCAACGAGCGCCACTCGGGGATCCAGGCGAGCGCGCATATCGGCAAGACGCGACGCGAGACGCGCATGCTCGACATCAGCGAGGAGGAGCTCGCGGCGCACGAAGCGCTGCTAGACTCTCGCCTTCCTTTCCGGAACTTCCGGTTCAGCCGCCTGGACAAGGCTGGCCGGCGGCGGCGGCTGACCATCAGCGGCAATCCCGTCTTCGGGAAAGACGGCGCATTCCTCGGCTATCGCGGCATCGGGCGCGACATCACGGAGGAAGTGGAGTTCCGCGAGGCGGCCGCCACGGCGGAGACACGGCTGCGCGAGGCCCTGGAATCCTCTTCCGACGCGATCTCGCTCTGGGATTCGCAGGATCGCCTCGTGCTCTGCAACGAGGCGTTCAGGGCGACGGGCGAGACGGCGCGCCGGATGGCGATCGGCACGGCCTATGTCGACTTCTTGCACAAGTCCGTGGCTGCGGGCGAGATCCCGGAAGCCCAGGCCAACCCGCACGCCTGGGTGGCGCAGCGCCTGCATGATCGTGCCGAGCGCAACAAGAACGAGGTCGTGCGCAGCGGCCGGTGGTTCCTGCGCCACGAGGAGCCGACGCGCGACGGCGGCTGCCTCATGGTGATGGTCGACATCACCGAGATCCGCGCGCGCGAGCAGCGGCTGCGGCACCTGTCGATCGAGGCTGAGGCGGCGAGCCGTGCCAAGTCCAGCTTCCTCGCCTACATGAGCCACGAGCTGCGCACGCCGCTCAATGCCATCATCGGCTTCACCGAGCTGGCGCTGATGGAGCCTAAGGGGCCGATCGGCCACCCCGCCTACAAGGAGTATCTCTGCAACGTGAAGCGCGCCGGCACGCATCTCCTGGCGCTGATCAACGGGCTCCTCGACCTCTCGCGCATCGAGGCGGGCAAGCAGGACGTGCGCATGGAGCCTGTCATGCTGCGCGCGGTCGTGCGGGACGCCATCGATCTGATGGCGCCGCGGGCGGCGGCGGCAGGCGTTCGGCTGGAGGCCGACATCCATGTCGAGCGGGTCGGCGCCGACCGGAGGATGCTGGAGCAGGTGCTGCTGAACCTGCTGTCGAACGCCGTCGCCTATACGCCTCAGGATGGCAGCGTCGTCGTCCGCGCGACCGAGCGTGCCCCGGGCCTGGCGACGATCGAGGTGGCTGACACGGGCATCGGCATGAGCGAGCGCGATCTGGCCGTCGCTCTCGAGCCCTTCGGCCGTGCCGACAACGCGCTCCAGTCGCGCACCACGCCCGGCGCCGGGCTCGGCCTGCCGATCACCAAGCGCCTGGTCGAGCTCATGCAGGGTAGCTTCGCCCTGCACAGCAAGAAAGGCGCGGGAACGACGGCGCGGATCGAGCTTGCCGCGACGCCGACGGCATCCGGCCCCGCAGCGTGACGGGCAGCCGCGCGCCGCTCTATCCGGGGAGATGCATGCCATGCTCGACTTGGTCATCGACAGCCGGCCGCGGGACCTCGGCGGCGGCCTGACCGTCGGGCGCATCCTGCCCTATGCCAAGCGCAGGATGGTCGGCCCCTTCGCCTTCCTCGACCACATGGGTCCTGCTGCCTTCGCGCCGGGCGAGGGCATCGACGTGCGCCCGCACCCGCATATCGGGCTATCGACCGTGACCTACCTGTTCGAGGGCGAGATCCTGCACCGCGACAGCCTGGGCAGCCTGCAGGCGATCCGCCCGGGCGCCGTCAACTGGATGACGGCCGGGCGCGGCATCGTGCATTCCGAGCGCACCGACCCCGTGCGCCGCGCTGCCGGCGGGCCGCTGCACGGCGTGCAGGCCTGGGTGGCGCTGCCAGAGGCGGACGAGGAAGCGGACCCGGCCTTCGCGCATCACCCGGAAGCCGGCTTGCCCACCCTGGCGGCCGAGGGCATCTGGCTGCGCCTGATCGCCGGCGCTGCCTTCGGGCTGGCGAGCGCGGTCGTCACCCATTCGCCTCTGTTCTATGCGCATGCCGAGCTCGCCGCCGGCGCGCGCCTGGCGCTGCCGGAGGAGCATGAGGAGCGGGCGGCCTTCGTCGTCGCCGGCGCCGTCGAGCATGCGGGGACGACTGTCGCGGCCGGGCAGCTCCTCGTGCTCAAGCCGGGCGGAGCGCCCGAGCTGACGGCCGCGGCGCCGTCCCGCCTGATGCTGCTCGGCGGCGCGCCGCTGGGGCCGCGCCGCATCTGGTGGAACTTCGTGTCGAGCCGGCCGGAGCGGATCGAGCAGGCCAAGGCCGATTGGCGCGCGCGGCGGATGACGATGCCGCCCGGCGATTCGGTGGAGTTCGTGCCGCTGCCGGAGTGATGGCTAAAGATAGCGCCGGATAAGGCCGACCAGATCGCCGACAGTCTCGACGCTCTCCAGCCCGTCTGGTTCGGCGATCCCGAATCGATCATGCAGCCAGAGGACCAGCTCGGCGAAGCGCAAGCTGTCGGTTCCGAGATCGATCAGGCGCGCGGCCAAGGTCACCTGGTCCGGAGCGATGCCGTAGAGACCGGCGATGCCGTCGCAGACGCGCCGTTCAAGCCAATCGCGAGGCATCGCATCTCCGTGGAGCCGACGAGCCCAATGTTTCAGTCAATCTGACCTTTCGATGCTGCCAAGCTGAGATCTCCCTCGCCCTGCAGCGCAGCGACGGGGAGGGGTAAGCACGGCGCCTCTTCCCCCTACCCGTGCGCAGCATGCGGCCGGTCGGGGTGGGGCAATTCTCCGGCCGCTCAAGCGCTCCCCTTCCTCGGCAGCGCGGCGATCAGAGCGTCGGTCAAGCCGGGCGGCAGGGTGCCGAGCAGCCAGGCGACGGCGTAGGTCGGCCAGGGGAAGGCGATGCGGCCGCGGTTCGCCGCCAGGCCGCGCATGATGATCCCGGCGGCGCGCTCGGCCGGCATCAGGAGCGGCATCGGGAAGCGATTGACCGCCGTCATGCGGCTCTCGACGAAGCCCGGGCAGATCACGCTGACGGCGATGCCGTCGGCGGCCAGCGCGCCGCGCAGCGCTTCGCCGTAGATCCGCACCGCTGCCTTGGACGCGCTGTAGGCCGGCGCGCCGGCAAAGCCGCGGAAGCCGGCGAGCGACGACATCAGAGCGACCTGGCCGCGCCGGCGCGGCCGCATCGCCTGGATCGCCGGGTGCACGGTGTTGAGCACGCCGTCGAGGTTGACGGCGAAGATGCGGCGCGCCTGCGCCTCGGTCTCGCCCTGGCCGCCGGTGCCGGCCGAGATCCCGGCATTGGCGACGACGAGATCGAGGGGGGCTGCCGCGTCGGCGCGCCTGATGAGATGCCCGATCGCGCCGCGATCGGTCGAGTCGACCGTCTCGGCCAGCACCGCTGCGCCGGCGCGCCGGCACTCCTCGGCCACGGCCGCGAGGCGCGCGCCGTCGCGACCGGTCAGCGCGAGATGGACATTCGGGGCGGCATAGGCGCGCGCCAGCGCCGCGCCGATGCCGCTGGAGGCGCCGGTCAGGAGCAGGGAAGAGGGGCGGGGAATCCGCATGGCGGGCTCCGTTGTTGCCGGGGACCGCTGGGCTTATAACCGCGGTCACTCGATTCCGCCCCATGCCGCGCGGCAGATTGTCGCCCGATCCCCAGGAGCAGCAGCCTTTGCCCGCACCGAAGTCCGCCATCGCCAGCATGACCGGCTTTGCCCGCCGCGACGGGCACGTGATGGGGCAAGCCAGCGGGCCGGACGGCGGCGGC